>CAVAQY010000032.1:0-28547 GCA_963590865.1 Bacteroidaceae bacterium
TCGGGGTTTCAGGCAGGTCGCACCCTCGGAAATGTTAAAACCGCCGAAGTCAGGAAACGTATGTATCTGCGCTGCACGACATATGATCAATGAACGAAAGGAAGTTCTGAATGATTGGCTCGGTGTAAACAACATTATCGGTAGTAAGGAGTTTCGTCCAGTGGGCGACACATTCTCTTCGATAGTTGCCACAACCATTCCAATCCATGCTTGCAAGAAATCTATCAATAGCAGATTCTGCCCATGGGGAGAGCTCTCCTCCATCATTGTACCGTCAAGCAGATTGAACTTGGCCTTGCCGTCGGCACTGCGCACATGTATGTGTGGCGGAAGATGCTCGTTGGTGAAGAAAAAGAACCTCAAGCCGAAAAAGAAGAATATTGTAGGTATATTTTTGCTTTCGTTGTTTTCTTCCGCAAAGATAGGTAATAGAATTATATCCCCAAAAAAATATTTTGGACAATAAATTTCACACTGCAACAGTTAAAGCGGTTAAAGACATACGGCAAAGTAACTTTGCTTCCCAAATTACAATGAATATGGCAACTGGAAAATATAAGCCCTTAATTGTATCTTTGCTCTGCTGAAAGTTTCGTTCCGTACTACGGAACGCACGTTCCGTTGTTCGGAACCGCCGTTCCGTTGTTCGGAACGCACATTCCAAACAACGGAACGGAGATTTTTCCTAAGAGCAAGGATAAATTCATATAGGACTAAAAAAAAGGTAACCCCACATCCGCTAAAGCTGCACGTAGGAGGCAACTGTAAGTCACCTGTCTGTTGCCATTCTATTTCGCCATTTTGCGCAACGTTTTCCTAAGTATCAGCTTAGGTATCCTGACCGTCTGCCCTGCCTTGAGGGCTGCATCCGAACTCAAATCGTTAAATGTTTCCATGTAGCAGTCCATGCCTGGACCAAGTTCACGCCGACTTATAGAGGCCAGACTTTCGCCTTGACTCACAGTAACGGTACGGGCTGTACCCACTATGCAGTAGGCTCCTGTACGCACTCTTATGTCTTTGTCGGCATATCTGGTTGCTGTCTGCATCATGGCTGCCACTTCGTCGTCCTTGTTCTTCTGGTTTTTGTCCGCCGGTTTGTTGTCTCCGTCCGCCTGCGGTTTTTCTTTGGCAACGGCCTTTTCCTGCACTTTGGACGTATCCTTTACAAGTGTGTCGGGCTTAGCTGGCTTCACATTATCTGCCTGTGGCTTCGGCTGTGGAGTCTCTTCGTTAGCGGCAACAGCTGCGGTTGGAGTCTTTTCGGCAGACGTTCCGCAAAGGAATGCACAGTCATCGCCTGTGTGGTGTCTGCCGTAAAGCATTCCTGCATAGGCTGATGCCGCCATCAAAACAAGAGTCAACAGACAGTAGAGCGTGATTGTCAATGCTTTATGGTTACGCCTTGAAGTTGATGTTTCATCAGTATTGTCCTCGTCTTCAACAGGTTTAGGCACCACTGTCGGTTCTTCTGTTGTATCGTCCTTGGCGTTGTCGGCATCATATGGCGCATCGGTCGTGTCATCGGAAATGCCCGTTGCTTCTTCAGGAATGTTCTCCGTCTCTTCGGGAACGCTTTCCGTCTCTTCGGGAGTATTGTCCGTGCCGTCCTGTACATCCGTTATATTATCGGGAACTTTGTCTTCTACAACACTCTGAGCCTCTTCGTCAGTCTCTCCCTGCACTTCTTCATAGGCAACGGTGGTTTCTCCTGAAGTTTCAACGGTGGTTTCCATCTCAGCTTGGGGAGTCTCATCGGTCTGCTCTTCATCGTTTTCGGGCTTCTGCGTTTCTGTTTCCTGCCCTTGAACTTCTGCTTCAGCATCCTGCATGACAGTCTCTACTTCCTGCGCATCGGCCTCTACAGGAGTTTCGGTTTCCGTGTCATCAAACTCTACCCCATCGTTCAGCGCAACGGTATTGAAGAGAGAGAACGGCTTGTTGACGAGTTCCTTCATAGTAGCATCGGGCGTGAAAGTCACTTTGCGGTGACTTTCTATTACGACCCGTTCGCCCGTGTTTACGCTCACGCTCTCACGAGCCTCCACGTCAATAATCTTGAACGTGCCAAAACCGCGTATCTTCATCAGACGGTCGGCCTCCAAGCCCTGCTTGATGACGGAAAACATCGAGTTGACGAACGCTTCGGCCTCAATGTCGCCCAACTTTGCCCTGCTGCCAAACAGAGTTGCAATGTCTTTTATGTCCACAACGTTCATGTCTGTCAGTCTTTAGTTGGTTTTGTCTGGTTGATTGTGCTCTTGAAACTGTCGTCTGGTCTGAAGCCGAGCACCAGCTTCGGAGGCACAAGAATACGCTTGTGGGTGGAGGGATTGGTCATTATACGCTCGTGTTTCTTCTTTATTTCAAACGTACCGAACCCCTTTACGGCAATATTGTTGCCCTCTATCAAGTTGTCGGTCATGGCATTGAGCACGGCAGTCACCAACCGCTGGGTGTCAACCTGTGTCCGGCCTATTCTGGAAGCCAAGGCGAGTATGAAGTCTTTGTTGTTCATAAGCAATAAGTAGGTATTCAAAATTATCCGTATGTATTTATGGGTCAGCAGGTGCCCCATATCAAATAATTCTGAACACCTACCTTATGTGTCTGGGAAAAAGCCCGACAGCGTCAGTCTGACTACCACAAACTATAGGATTGTGGCATAGAGGTCGAATTCTTCGGCTCCGGTAATCTTCGCTTCATAGAATTTGCCCACCGTGAGACGGCGTTCTGATGCAGGGACAAGCACCTCCGGATCTACTTCCGGCGAACAGAACTCGGTGCGCCCAATATAGTAGTCGCCCTCCTTGCGGTCGATGACGATGCGCATTGTTTGCCCTATCTTGGCGGCTTCCACCTCGGCACTTATGCGTTGTTGCAAGGCCATCAGGCGGTTCAGCCGGTCTTCCTTCACCTCCTGCGGCACGTCGTCGGTATAGTTTTCGGCCGAATACGTCCCGTCTTCCTCTGAATAGGTGAACGCTCCCATACGCTCGAAGCGTGCCCAGCGCACAAACTCCATCAGTTCGTTGAAGTCGTCCTCTGTCTCTCCGGGAAAGCCAACCATGAGTGTGGTGCGTATGTGTATGCCCGGCACCTCGCGTCTCATGCGTTCTATCAGTTCATACGTCTCTGCCTTGGTCACGTGGCGTTGCATCCGGCTGAGCATATGGTCGGAAATGTGCTGCAAAGCAATGTCGATGTATTTGCATACGTTGGGCTTTTCGCGCATAACAGTAAGCAAATCCCACGGGAAATGGGCAGGATAGGCGTAGTGAAGGCGTATCCACTCCACGCCGGGCACCGCAGCGATTTCAGAGATAAGGTCGGCTATGCCCTGCTTGCCGTCGGTATCGATGCCGTAATAGGTCAGCTCCTGCGCAATAACCTGCAGCTCCTTGGTGCCGCCAGCCACAAGACTGCGCACCTCTGCCAGTATCTCTTCCTTCGGACGGCTCACATGGCGGCCTGTCATTATGGGAATGGCACAGTAGGCACAATGTCTGTCGCAGCCCTCGCTTATCTTCAGATAGGCATAGTGGCGCGGTGTGGTCAGATGTCTGCTGCCGTCGCAAGCTATGATGTCGGCTTTGCCAAGGTCGGCGAGCAGTTGCTTGTAGTTGAACTTGCCGTAGAACTTGTCAACTTGGGGAATTTCGGCCTCCAACTCCTTTTGATAGCGTTGCGAGAGGCAGCCCATGACGAACAATTTGCGCAGCCGCCCTTCCTCTTTGGCCTGAGCAAACTCAAGGATGGTGTTGATGCTTTCCTCCTTTGCCGCCTCTATGAAGCCGCACGTGTTGATTACGGCTATCTCACCCGAAGGGTTCTCGGCGTCATGCGTACACTTGTAGCCGTTGGCCTCAAACATGGCCATGAGAGTCTCGCTGTCCACAAGGTTCTTTGAGCACCCCATGGTCACGATGTCTATAGTATTCCGTTTCAAAACCGCAGGTCAGTCTTTGTTAAACAATGAATCCACGAATTGTTTTTTGTTGAAAAGCTGAAGGTCTTCCATGCCTTCGCCAAGTCCGATGTACCTTACCGGCACCTTCATCTGGTCGCTTATGCCGATGACAACGCCGCCCTTGGCTGTGCCGTCAAGCTTGGTTATGGCCAAAGACGTTATCTGCGTAACTGCCGCAAACTGCCTTGCCTGTTCAAAAGCGTTCTGTCCGGTACTGCCGTCAAGCACGAGAAGCACCTCATCCGGGGCTTCCGGCAACACCTTCTTCATCACTTCCTTTATCTTTTTCAGCTCGTTCATCAGTCCCACCTTGTTGTGCAGACGCCCGGCTGTGTCGATTATGACCACATCGGCATCGTTTGCCTTGGCGCTGCTCAACGTGTCGAAGGCAACGGATGCCGGATCGCTGCCCATCTGCTGGCGCACTACCGGCACGCCGACGCGCTCTCCCCAGATGCAAAGCTGCTCCACGGCAGCGGCACGGAACGTGTCTGCCGCTCCAAGATAAACCTTCTTGCCGGCCTTCTTGAACTGGTAGGCCAACTTGCCTATAGTGGTTGTCTTGCCTACACCGTTGACTCCCACCACAAGGATTACATACGGACGATGGTCAGAGGGCAAATCCCAGTTGTCGGAGTCGCCGCTGTTGTTCTCCTCAAGCAGCGATGCAATCTCACTACGAAGTATTCCGTTGAGTTCCGAAGTGCCGAGATATTTGTCACGGGCCACCCTTTCCTCTATGCGGTGTATAATCTTCAAAGTGGTATCCACCCCGACATCACTTGTTATAAGTACCTCTTCAAGGTTGTCAAGCACATCATCGTCCACCTTGGTCTTGCCTGCCACGGCGCGAGTGAGCTTGTCAAACACACTTGTCTTGGTCTTTTCAAGACCTTTGTCGAGTGTTTCTTTCTTGTTCTTGTTGAAAAAACCAAAAATTCCCATGTTCCTTATTCAGTAAAAGATATTGCAAACGAGCGGAAAGAAAACTTGTTTTCAGTTTCCCGAGTGCAGCCTTATCTTATGCAAAGATATTGCAAACGAGCGGAAAGAAAACTTGTTTTCAGTTTCCCGAGTGCAGCCTTATCTTATGCAAAGATATTGCAAACGAGCGGAAAGAAAACTTGTTTTCAGTTTCCCGAGTGCAGCCTTATCTTATGCAAAAATACAACAAGAAGTTGAAAAATCCATCGTTAACCAACCGAAATCGTCAGTATTCGATGAAAATCAAGAGCATATCAAGGGCTGTAAGGAGTAAAAATCAGAAGCTTTTCCAGACAGTATCGTCGGGCAAAGCGGCATCAACCGAGATGGTTTGTTTGCTGACGGGATGAACGAACTCGACGTGTCTCGACAACAGAGAGATACTGCCGTCGGGGTTGCTGCGGCGCGCCCCATATTTCAAGTCACCCTTAATGGGACATCCGATTGCCGCAAGCTGACACCTTATCTGGTGGTGGCGGCCAGTCAGCAGTTTCACTTCAAGCAGGAAATAGTTGTCATTGCGGCCAATGACCTTGTATCGGAGCACCGCTCTCTTCGACTGCGGCACCTCACGGTCGTAGGCATACGACTTGTTTTGCTTTTCATTCCGCACAAGCCAGTGCACGAGTTCGCCTTCGTCTTCAGCAGGCTTGTTGCGTGTTATGGCCCAATAGGTCTTGTGTACGTTGCCTGTCCGGAACATTTCGTTGAGCCTGGAAAGGGCTTTGGATGTACGGGCTAACACCACCAGACCGCCAACGGGGCGATCCAACCGATGAACCACACCCACAAAGACGTTGCCGGGCTTGTTGTATTTTTCCTTAAGGTAGGCTTTCACGGTGTCAGCCAGCGTTGTGTCACCGGTCTTGTCGCCCTGAACAATCTCGCCACTCCGCTTGTTTACTATTATAATGTGATTGTCCTCGTAAACTACTTCCATATCACCCTACCCTTACCTTGATATTATATTGTGCCCTGCCCATACAATAAAGACGGAGGGATGCGGAGAAAACGAAGTCACAGCGTGACCCTGTCGCCCGCAACCCTCCGAAGGCTCAATGCCTTTTTTTTACATGTTCATGCCACCATCAATCTGTATCACCTGACCGCTGACATAGCTTGACAGGTCGGATGCGAGGAAGAGACACACGTTGGCGATGTCCTCAACCTGGCCTCCACGGCGCAAAGGTATCTTCTTCATCCAGTCCTTACGTATCTCTTCAGGCAACTGAGCAGTCATGGCTGTCTCGATGAAACCTGGAGCTACGGCATTGGCGCGAACGCCCTTGGGACCGAGTTCCTGTGCTATAGACTTGGCCAGGGCAATCATTCCTGCCTTTGAAGCGGCGTAGTTGCATTGTCCGGCATTGCCGTGTACACCAACAACCGAAGCCATATTGATGATTGAGCCGCCACGCTGACGAAGCATGATAGGAGAACAAGCGTGGATGAAGTTGAATGCTGACTTCAAGTTCACATTCAGCACAGCATCCCATTGTGCCTCGCTCATGCGCAGCATCAAGCCGTCTTTGGTGATACCTGCGTTGTTCACGAGAATGTCTATTGTACCGAAGTCCTCATGGATGCGCTTTACCGTTTCCTGAGTGGCCTCAAAGTCTGCGGCATTGCCGGCATAAGCACGGCAAGTCACGCCCAAAGCCTCTATTTCCTTGCGTGTGGCTTCCAGACCGGCAGCCATTTCATCGTTGAGCACGAGGTCTGTGAATGCGATGTTCGCACCTTCAGACGCAAATTTCATAGCGACAGCCTTACCGATGCCGCGTGCAGCACCCGTAACAAGTGCTGTTTTACCACTTAATAATCCCATGTTGTTTGTATAATTATTAGTTTTCAATGATTTACGAGTTGTGTATTACCTTTGTCCATGTGGCTACACACCAACAAACAAGTGCAAATTTACTCAATCTGTTCGTAAAAGTATACTCTTGAAGTTCCGTTTTTTGATTTCTTTACAGTTTCAGTTACCTTACGGAACCATCGTTAGCGTACCGTTTCACTGGTGACAAACTCGTCGAACTTGTCACGATAGCCGTTGAAAACGTTGATGTCTACCGCACCGGTAATGCCCTTTACACGTCCGTCGGGACATAACTGCCAGAAGACAAGTCTGACGTCGGGCTTGTACTCACCGTAGCGGGCTATCCAGACATTATAGTCGCGCTTGATGTCCGGTGCCTGTTTCAGGTATTTGTTGACGAACCGCTGGCTCACATACAATACCGGACGTACACCAACGCGTTGTCTGACAATCTCCAGCCAAGTCCTTATGCTCCTGAACAACGCACCGGCACCGCCCATCTGTTCTATCTGCTGGTCTGTCGGTTCAACATCCAGCACAGGAGGCATGTCCCCATGTCTGAAAGTGGTGTTTTTGAGGAAATATTCCGCCTGCATCTTTGCCGTGGAACGAACAGAGTAGAAATGATAAGCCCCGGTCTTGATTTTGTAGCGGTGTGCCTGATTGTAGTCTGACTTGAAGTAACGGTTGCGTATGGACGTGCCTTCCGTTGACTTGATGTACACGAACGATACGGGATAGTCCACCTTTCCGCGCACAGTCTTGCGGCTTATGCTGCCGAGGTTCGTTATACGGAGTTGGTTCCAATGTATCGGATAGTACTTGCGCCCCCTGCCATGCTGGTAACGCGAAATGTCTATGCCGTAAATGCGCTCTGACGTGTAGTGCATGCGTTCGCCCAAGTACTTGTCGCTGCGCCACTCGCCTACCCTCAAGCGCCGTCCGTCAAGCGAAAAGCCGAAGCCTTCACGCTGCCCGTCAGACCATCGGCCTTCGTAGTAGACACCGGCTGTGTCGATGAAGCAGCCGTGTCCAGAAGCCATGAGATTGCGGTTCATTTGTCCGACGTAGGTGCCGCTCTCGCTTACTGCACGTCCTGCCACTATCGTATCGCCGTCCCATTGTCCGCAAACAACAGTACGGCCTGAGTCAAGCATGGAAACGCCAGAGCCGGAACGTGCAGCTTTCGACCACCTGCCCCACCGCCATTGTCCTCCCATTGCGTTGACAAATACTGACGACGGTGTGGTTTCCGTCTCCAATGCCTTTGTGGCAATGCGCCTGACAATTGTTTTCGAATGGGAAAGAGACTCGTCAAGCGCAGCAAGCAGACGTTTGTGTTCGGTTATCTGTGTTTGCAGCGAAGTGGCAAGTTGGGCAATCATGTCGTAACCCTCATCCTGCACGTTGTGGACACCAAGGAAATAGTCAGTCTCCGCCCTTGATGCTTCCATTAACTTCAGTTCCTGCGCAAGCCTTTCCCTTGTTTTCGTTACGGCAAGGCACAGTCTGCGGCCAGAAAATCTGTCCAGTCGCTCGGACACATGCACAGAGTCTGCATGTAGGGACAGTCCTGTGAGAGTGCTGTCGGAGGCTATTCCACAGAAATAGGCCACGGCTTTTCCGGCAACGCACAGTTCATTGCGCGAAGCTGTCTCCACCATCTGTGCCGTTTCTCCGCCCTTGAACAACAGCAGACACAGCCAGCAAGCCAAGCAAACAGCCAATACAACCAAGCCCGACAGACATCCGCATCTGGCCGTTGACTTCTTAACCTTTATATACTTTCCCATTTCTCCGATAAAAACGCCATAGTTTCGGCGGCATCGCCCTCAATGTATAAATGCTTAACCCACGATAGGAGGCGGCGAAGCCCCAACTATGGGTTAAGCATTGTGTATGTTTTTGTAGTGTGCCAATGCCCTATGCTGCGCTTCGGGATGCCTTCGGCAGCAGTTCGGGATTGCACTTACCCATTCATTGACAACAGGAACTCCTCGTTGCTCCGAGTCTGTACGAGCCTGTCGCGCACCGTATTCATGGCCTCAATCGGGTTCATCTCGCTGATGAACTTGCGTATGATCCACATGCGGTTGAGTGTTGTCTGATCCTGAAGCAGATCGTCACGACGAGTGCTTGACTGAACAAGGTTGACTGCGGGGAAGATGCGCTTGTTGCTCAATGCCCTGTCAAGCTGCAATTCCATGTTTCCCGTTCCCTTGAACTCCTCGAAGATCACCTCATCCATCTTGGAACCGGTGTCAATGAGTGCAGTTGCGATGATAGTGAGCGAACCTCCGTTCTCTATGTTGCGCGCTGCACCGAAGAAACGTTTGGGCTTTTGCAGCGCATTGGCATCGACACCTCCAGTGAGTACCTTTCCACTGGCAGGGCTTACAGTATTGTAGGCACGTGCAAGACGAGTTATCGAGTCCAGGAAGATGACCACGTCATGGCCGCATTCCACCATACGCTTGGCTTTCTCAAGCACTATGCCGGCTATCTTTACATGGCGGTCGGCCGGCTCGTCGAACGTGGAGGCTATAACCTCGGCGTTTACTGTGCGGCTCATGTCAGTAACCTCCTCGGGGCGTTCGTCTATGAGCAGCATCATAAGGTATGCTTCCGGATGGTTGGCCGCAATGGCGTTGGCAATGTCCTTCATGAGGATTGTCTTACCCGTCTTTGGCTGTGCCACTATCAGGGCTCGCTGTCCTTTTCCTATGGGGGAGAACAAGTCCACTATGCGTACGCTTGGGTTGGTTGTGGCTTTGTCGCCGCACAGCATGAACTTTTCGTCGGGGAAAAGCGGAGTGAGGTGCTCGAAAGACACGCGGTCGCGCACCTCTGCCGGTTCACGTCCGTTTATTGTGTCCACCGTGCTGAGTGCGAAATACTTCTCATTGTCGTGAGGAGGGCGCACCGTGCAGCCAACCACGTCACCTGTTTTCAGTCCGTACTTCTTTATCTGTTGCGGCGAAACGTATATGTCGTCGGGCGATGACAGATAGTTGTAGTCGCTTGAACGTAGAAATCCGTAGCCGTCGGTGAGCACTTCCAGCACTCCATTGCCCTTTACGATGTCGGCAAAGTCGAAGGTTTCGTGCGACGATGCGGCACGCTGCTGCGCCACGGGAGCCACATAGTTCTGCTCCCGCTGGTGTACAGTAGGCCTGTCGAATATGTCCAGCGTGGGCAAAGCCCCCTGGTCTTCTATCGGGAGGTCAACCACGGTGATGAAGTCTGTGCCGTCTCCTGGGTCGCCTGCCCAAACTCCGTCAAGCGATTTTTGTGTTGCAGCGGCTGAAGAACTGCTGTTGTGCTGCGCCATCTTCTCCTGAAGCTTTGCTATGGAGTTGTTGTCGGGAGCTGGCTCCTGCGGTTCTGCCTGTGCGGATGCAAGGTTTTCTTCGGGCACCGTCTCTGCCGTGGGTTCGTCAACAGTCTCATTTTCGGCACTGTCTGCGCTTGCCTCGGCCTCTGCGCTCTGCCCTGCAGCAAGTTCTTCAGCCTCTTTTGCGGCGGCTATTGCAGCCAGTTCGGCCTTTGACTTGCGCCCACGGTGCTTTGGAAATGCTGCCAACGGGTCAGCCGGAGCCTCCGCAGGCTGCGCATCTTCAACAGTCTCTTCCTGCGGCATTTCTACCGGCAGGTCGCTAAAAAGTGATGGTATACGGCTTTCCATGGGACGGTTTTGTTTGTTCTTCAGGTCAAAATTTTCGCCGTCTTTGCCATTGACGGTGTATACTTTGTTTGTGTCTTTCTTCACTATACGTGTTCTTTTCTTCTTCGGTGACGCAAGTGTGTTGGCCGCACTGTCTTCAGCGGCCTTGTCCAGAATGGCATAGACCACAGTCTCCGTGGTATCTTCTGGACGCACATTGACACCCAACTGCTCGGCGATGGCGGTCAACTGACCCATATCCATCGTTTCAAGTTCTTCCTTTTTATACATGATGTGTCGTAAGAATTTTGCTTCTCAACAGAATTATAAGATTGAATGGAAACGTTTCGCGAACGGAAACGCCGGTTTCTTTGGAAAACGATGCAAAGGTAATATTAATTCCCCGTACGGACAAATCTTTTTTCCATAAACGTTGGTTTTATGATGAAGTTAGCCTCGTTGCCCGATAAATAGTTATCAGCCTGCCGCTGCCATCCCCTACTCTTTTTATCAAATATTTGGAGTAATGTTGTTTCTGTTTATAAAAAAAACGAGTAACTTTGCATCTGTATAAATAATGTACGTACCAAAGCATATATAAACAAAACAAGGTTATGACAATCGATCAATTCAACTTTGCCGGCAAGAAGGCAATTGTTCGCGTGGACTTCAATGTTCCATTGGATGAGAATGGTAAGGTAACAGACGACACCCGCATACGCGGCGCACTTCCCACACTGAAGAAGGTGCTGGCCGACGGCGGTGCTCTGATAATGATGAGCCACATGGGCAAACCCAAAGGCAAGGTTAAGCCTGAACTCTCACTGAAGCAGATTGTGCCTAACGTGGCTGCCGCTCTGGGAGTTGACGTGAAGTTCGCCGCTGACTGTGGCAACGCAGACAAGGAAGCCGCAGAACTGAAGGCAGGTGAGGCTCTGCTGCTCGAAAACCTGCGCTACTATCCCGAGGAAGAGGGCAAGCCCGTGGGCATAGACAAGGCCGATCCTGCATACGAAGAGGCAAAGAAGGAAATGAAGGCACGCCAGAAGGATTTCGCAAAGAAGTTGGCTTCATACGCCGACTGCTACGTTATGGACGCTTTCGGTACTGCTCACCGCAAGCACGCTTCCACTGCCGTTATCGCAGACTACTTCGACGCAGACCACAAGATGCTCGGCTATCTGATGGAAAAGGAAGTCAAGGCTGTTGACAATGTGCTCAGCAACATCAAGCGTCCGTTCACAGCCATCATGGGTGGTTCGAAAGTATCCACAAAGATAGGAATCATCGAGAACCTGCTCGGCAAGGTGGACAACCTTATCCTCTGTGGCGGTATGACATACACATTTGCCAAGGCTCAGGGCGGCAACATCGGCAAGTCACTCTGCGAGCTTGACAAACTTGATGTGGCTCTCGACGTGATGAAGAAGGCTAAGGAAAACGGTGTTAACCTCGTGCTCGGCACAGACTGCATCGCCGGTGACGACTTCAAGAACGACTGCAACACACAGGTTTGTCCGGCCAACAACATACCCGAGGGATGGGAAGGACTGGATGCAGGACCCGAGACACGCAAGGCTTTCGCAGCCGCTATCGAAGGTGCAAAGACAATCCTGTGGAACGGACCTGCCGGAGTGTTCGAGTTTGACAACTTCACCGGTGGTTCAAAAGCCATTGCCGACGCCATTGCAAAGGCAACAGCCAACGGAGCTTTCTCGCTCATCGGCGGAGGTGACTCTGTGGCTTGCATCAACAAGTTCGGCATGGCCGACCAGGTTTCTTACATCTCTACCGGTGGTGGAGCACTGCTCGAGGCCATCGAAGGCAAGGAGCTGCCTGGCGTTGTAGCCATACAGGGCAAGTAAAAAACGCAACTGAAAAACAAGCCTGAACAGGCACAGAGGGTTGTCCGGACAATAAATTCGAACAACCCTCTTTTCGAATTGTGACCGGACTGCAACCGTTCACAGCATCAAACGGCGGCACACTACCGCAGCCAAACCAACCCTAAGCACCACACAACAAGACATGACCACAACACTTATCATCCTGTTCATAACCATTGTTATGTTCATAGCAGGCAAAGTGCGCTCCGACATAGTCGCGCTGTGCGCCCTTTCGGCATTGCTCTTTTTCGGAATACTAACCCCAGAAGAGGCATTCTCCGGCTTCTCGTCAACTGTCGTCATAATGATGGCCGGACTGTTCGTAGTGGGCGGAGCCATATTCCAGACCGGGTTGGCCAAGGCCGTGAGCCAGAAAATAATGAAACTCGCCGGAGGAAGCGACCTCCGTCTGTTCCTGCTCGTGGTGCTGGTGACAGCCGGCATCGGAGCTTTCGTCTCAAACACAGGCACTGTGGCACTCATGATGCCCATAGTTGTTAGCATGGCCACGCAAACAGGCACGCGTCCGGCACGCCTTCTCATGCCGCTTGCCTTTGCCAGCAGCATGGGCGGTATGCTTACGCTGATAGGAACACCGCCCAACCTCGTGATACAAGATGCGCTGACGAGTGCGGGCTACGAGCCGTTGAAGTTCTTCTCTTTCTTCCCCGTGGGCGTGGTGTGCATTGTGGTTGGCATAATAGTGATGCTTCCGCTGTGCAGGATGTTTCTCAACAAAAAGAAGAAAGACAACGACAATACGGCCAACGCACAAAGCAAGACCCTCGACGAACTTGTTGAGGAATACCACCTGTCGAGCGGAGTGCGCCGCTACGTTATCGCTCCGACATCTACCATAAAGGAAAAGAGCGTGGCCGAGCTTGACCTCCGCAACCGATACGGACTGTCAATACTTGAGATACGCAACGAGAAAGCTGACCGCAGCGGCATACTGCACACCGTTACGCAAAGCATAGCCACTCCCGAAATGCTGCTCTCGGAAGGCGACATCATCTATCTGATGGGCGACACTGCAAAGATGGAAACCTTTGCGAAAGAGAGCAAGCTGAAAAAACTCGACAACAAGAACATTGACTTCTATGACCTTGGCATCGCCGAGATAGTGCTCATGCCGGAGTCGAGACTCATCGGCACGTCTGTGCGCAACTCCGGCTTCCGCGAACGTTACAGTATAAACGTATTGGGCATAAAGCGCAGCAAGGACTACATAATAAACGACCTGCCCGAAGAGAAACTCCATTCGGGCGATGTGCTGCTTGTGCAGGGCAAATGGAGCAACATAAGCCGTCTGGACCAGGAAGAAACAGACTGGGTTGTGCTTGGTCAGCCGGAAAAGAATGCGCAGGAAGTGACCCTCAACTACAAAGCCCCGATGGCGGCGGCAATAATGCTGCTGATGGTGGCGGCAATGGTTTTCGACTTCATACCCATTGCTCCCGTCACAGCCATCACCGTGGCCGGACTGTTGATGGTGCTCACAGGATGTCTGCGCAACGTGGAAGCCGCCTACAAGACAATCAACTGGGAGAGCATCGTGCTCATTGCGGCCATGATGCCCATGTCGATAGCTCTGGAAAAGACAGGCACTTCGGCTCTTATGTCGCACACTCTCGTATCGTCGCTCGGCACAGCCGGTCCGACGGTACTGCTTTGCGGAATATACTTCACCACATCGCTGCTCACAATGTTCATAAGCAATACGGCTACGGCGGTGCTCATGGCTCCAATCGCAATGACATCGGCCATGGAAATAGGCGCAAGCCCCTACCCTTTCCTGTTTGCCGTTACGCTTGGAGCAAGCATGTGCTTCGCATCACCGTTCTCCACACCGCCCAACGCTCTAGTCATGCACGCCGGAGAATACACTTTCAGTGACTATATAAAGGTAGGTTTGCCGCTGCAAATCATCATCGGAGTGGTAATGACCTTCATACTTCCGCTGCTGTTCCCGTTCTGATGCAACCTTGCATTTGCAGCAAACACAACGGAAACAATCAAAAAGACACACAAATACTAAAAGATGGCAAGGATAATACTGTTTGAGGAAAAATATCGTGACGACTTCATCAAGCTCAACACCGAATGGATAGAGACCTATTTCAGGATAGAGGAGTCGGACAGGAAGACTTTTGCTCATGTGGACGATATAATAAAAGGTGGCGGACAGATATTCATCGCCCTTGACGACAACGGCAATGCCATAGGATGCTGCGCCTTGGTGAACCATCCTGACAAACAAAAGTATGAGTTGGCCAAGATGGCCGTGTCACCGAGTGCGCAAGGTCATCATGTTGGCCGCGCCTTGGGCGAAGCTCTGATGGACTATGCCCGCAAAATCGGCGTGAAGCGCATATTTCTCGAGGGCAACACCCTCCTTGCACCGTCAATAGCTCTGTACCGAAGCCTCGGCTTCCACGAAACCGAACTGCAAGGCAACGCCTACGAACGGTGCGACATAATCATGGAGGCCAAGCTTTGACCGGCAAAAAGACAATCACAAGACCTGCAAAAGCCTTTTTTTTAACAAAACAGAACAATCGAGAGACAATGATAAGAAGCCTTTTCTTTGACATTGACGGCACGTTGGTGAGCCTCAACACACACCAAATACCGCAGTCAACAATCGAAGCACTGACCAAAGCCAAGACCAATGGCGTAGGTATATACATCTCCACAGGGCGGCCAATATCTCTTATAACCAACCTCAAGGCCATAGAACCGCTCATTGACGGATACATAACCACCAACGGTGCGCTGTGCTTTGTGGGCGGCACGACGGTGTGCTGCAACCCGATAGATGCCGCAGACGTGGCCGTTATGAAGGCCGATGCTGACAAATATGACTATACGGTGCTCGTTGTGGGTGAACGCGATGTGCGCCTATACAATCCCAAACCGATATTCGACAAGGTGTTTCGCAACGAGTTGTGCGTGACAAACGTTGACACATCGCTGCCCGCCGACGAGGTTTTGGCCAAGCAACGCATACTACAGTTCTCGCCGTTCATAAGTCAGGAACACGAAAACTCACTCATGCCGCACATGAGCCATTGTGTGTCGGGACGGTGGCATCCTGCCTTTACTGACATAACTGCCAAGGAGGCCGACAAAGGCAATGGGCTTGCGGCAATGGCAAAGCACCTTGGACTTGACATAAGCGAAACCATGGCTTTCGGCGACGGCGGCAATGACGTTGCCATACTGCGCCGTGCAGGCATTGGAGTGGCTATGGGCAATGCCGGAGAAACCGCAAGGGAAGCTGCCGACTATATCACTACGAGCGTTGACGACAACGGTATTGCCAACGCACTCCGGCACTTCAACATTATTTCATGACGGCGATTTCCCCGCAAACGCCTTTCACCATCTGAAGCCTACAAAGTAGCGCAGCCTCCACTTGTCGCGCCTTATGCGCAGGTTGTCGTCGCTGCCAGCCACCGAATGGTTGTAGACCATGGCAAGACCCAAAAACTTGTTGCCCCAAGAGTATGTGGCAGCTACACGGCCGGTGATTATCGCACCGGGGAAGCTGTATTTCATGTTTTGCCTTTGACCGTCGCGTGTAACATTGTCGTGCGACACCACAGTCAGCGTGGGCAATGCCGACCAATGGAACAGCCAACGGCTCGACGGTACGTAGTTGTAACCGTAACCGCCACCCACAGCAAACTCGACAAGCCGGATTGATACAGCATGCCCACGTGTGGCATCACTGGCACATATGTCGGTTTGCTGCAAATCGGCACTTGCGCCCACCATCCAGCTTCCGGCACTCTTCAGCTGAATATAGCTCTGACTGAACGCCACAGGAAACGAGAACCGTCTGCTGTTGAAGGCATAGTAGAAGTTTACGTTCAGCGCACGCTGCTCAACATCTCCTTTGTCTATGTCGGCTGTTTCGCCGCCAATGGTCTGACTTCCATGGTATGTGGCCGACTCAAGATACACGATGTCGAAGCCCATACGGTTGCCATACGAATTTACGTTCAGCTCATAATCCTTGTTTTTCCCAGCCAGTTTGGCCGGATTAAGCGACAGTCCGAGCGACAGTCCTCGGTATGATGCGGCCAAGCTGAGTGTGGCCCGGTAGTCGGAGCGCACCTCCATGTCGTGACCAATCCCATTGATCCACCCTATAGTGGTAAGTCTCGCCCCCGAAATGTTGGTGCGCAACTTGAATGTCCACCTTTCTTGCGGACGCGCCACATACATTGTGTCATACTTCTTACGGTTGTACTTCTCCGACAACAGCGAGTCTATGCCAAACATGCGTTTGTCATATCTGGCCAAGCGCCGTTTCCACCGCCTGTACTTCTCTTCATCTATCTCACCGCTACGCCGCCTTTCACCCAACAGAGAGTCTGCCCATTGCAGCAGCAATCCATTGTCGGCGGCACTGCGCATACGCAACCGCAAGCTGTCGGCTTTGCAAACTATGTCGCGAAATGTCGTGTGAGGCTTCCGCACCACGGTGTCATTGTCGGCAACCCTGTCTTGGGCCATTGAGCAAAGAGTCATGCCCATGGCGAAAATAGAAAAGATAATCAGCCTTGTCGTGTTCAACATATTCATTCAATGCGTCAACCTGTTTATTGGTTGTTCCATAAAACCGCCACTATATAATAAGGTGGCCATATAGACAACGCAGAAAATGCACGACTATTGCCTTGCACACTATCCTTTTGTCCCATCCGTTTCCCTGTATGACGTGTCGTTTGGCGTGCCAAACCATTTAGCTTCTCTTCCGGTACTCGCCCGGTGCCACGCCCTCTATGCGGCGGAAATACTTGCAGAAGAAGCTGTCGTTGGCAAAATGCAGTTCGTCGGCTATCTGGCCTATGGACTTGTCGGTGTGGCGCAGCAGCACTTTCGCCGCCGTAATCACCGCCCTGTCAACCCATTCCTTTGCCGTTGTGCCGCTCGTCTGGCTCACCACCACTCCAAGATACCGCTCCGTAAGACACAGGCGGTCGGCATAGTAGGCCAGCTGGCGGTGTTCGCGGCAGTTGGCATTGACCAATGCTATGAACTTCTCGAATATTATGCGGTCGCGTCTGCCTGCCATAGCCACTCCGTTCTCCGCTTCACGCCTACTGAACAAGGTGTCGTAGAAGGAAAACATGGCACTCACCATGCCACAAAGAGCCTCACGGTTGAATGGTTCATACGACACGATGCGCCACATGGCCTGCAATATGGATTCTATAACGCCTCTGTCTGCCTCTGAAGTTGCGGGACACAGGTCGTAGCTCTTTCCGATGAAGGCCGGAGGCAGTTGTCCGCGCAGCGCATGGTTGAGCATATCGTCGCGCAGCAATACTCCATTGACGCACAAATCGGGCGACATACGGTTTATCTGCACTATGCTTCCTTTTCCCAGATAGGCCACCGCCCCGGCTTCAATATGAACGTCTATGAGGTTGACCGTGGCGTCTATCCAGCCCCGGGCCAACATTCCGAGCCGACTGTCGTCCACAAGTATCGGCACACCCATTGGTACAATTGCCCTGAAGGCACTGTTGTCGCCGGCACTGATGCCAAAGTCGCCCGACAAACAGAACATTTCACTGGTCAAAATTCCACTGCGCCCCATCATGTTCCGCATATCCGAGAGCGTTAGTCTCTGCACTTTCCTGTTTGTTTCCATACGGCAAAAATAGCACAAAAGGAACAAACCATAGCACAAATGCAGCATTTCTACTCAAAATACATACAAAAAGAACATATCAAAGCGAGTATTGGCAACGGCTGTGCGGACTCATGGCCATATCTTTGCACCAACATTACAACCCACAAACGATATGCAGAAAAGAACAATATCAGCACTTCTGATGCTGGCCGCCACCCTACACGCATGGGCAGGGCTTACACTTTCGGAGTGCAGGGAGGCGGCACGGCAGAACTATCCGGCCATACGCCAGTACAGACTAACCGAACAGAGCCGCGACTACACCCTAAGCAACGCCTTGAAGGGGTGGCTTCCGCAGGTAAAGGCCACGGCTACAGCTGCCACATTCACCGACTTTGCCGACCTTCCGCCGCAGTCTTCGGCTCTCATCGGCACAGTAGGCAACTCCTTTTACGGTGCAACGCTGCAAGTGACTCAACCGCTTTACGACGGCGGAGCAATAAGTGCCAGACGCAACTCGGCATGCATGGAGAGCGAAGTGGGCATGAGGCAAACAGACGTGAGCCTGTATGCCGTAAGGGAGCGCACCTACCAGCTGTTCTTCAGCGTGCTTGCAGCCGACGAAAGGCTGGCGCAAAACAGGCTTCTCCAGCACGACCTCGGCATAAGTCTCGGCACGATAGAGAGCCTGATGCGCCACGGCATGGCCAGTCAAAGCGACAAAGACGCGGTGGAAGTGGAACTGCTCAAGGTGCGGCAGCAGGAGTTCATGTTGCAGGAACAGCGTAGAGCCTATCTGCTGATGCTCGCCACGTTCACCGGAAAGGCCCTTGACGACAGCGTGAAACTGGAGCGTCCCGCCGAGCCGGAAGCCGACATGGCGGGCAACAACCGTCCCGAACTGCTCCTGTTCCAAGCCCGAAGCCGGCTAAACGACAGCCGCCGCAAGGTGCTCGACAGCCAGTTGCGCCCCCAACTCGGCCTGTTTGGCTTGGCAACATACCACAACAAGCCGCTAAGCATGATGAACAACGCCAACCTTGCAGCCGGCATCACCCTGAAATGGAACATTGGAGCACTCTACACCCGGCGCAATGACCTGCACGACATAGAGCTTCAGCAACAGAACATCGACGTGCAGCGCGCCACATTCCTGCTCAACACGTCGCTGAAGAGCCAGCAGTCAAGCGGCATAATCAGCGGTCTGCGCAGCCAGATAGCACTCGACGATGACATCATAGCCCTGCGCAACGGCATCAAGACCACGACAGAGAAAAAAGTCAATAGCGGCACGGAAACCGTAAGCGAACTGCTAAGAGCCATAAACGCTGTGGCCGAAGCACGCCAAGCCAAAGCCGTACATCAGTTGCAACTGCTTCAGGAACAATATAATAGACAGCTTATTACAGGCAATTCCGGCACTTAGATTTCATAAACATGCCGTTTATGCATCGCAAGTATGGCATTTAGCATTTGTAACTATGGCACTTAGCACCCTTAAGTATGGCATTTACGCATCGTGAACAGCTTCGTTACGAATCACAAGCGGCAGAGTAGTTTTCAGAAGCATCCAAAACAATGAAGAAACAATGACAAAACAAGCAATAGCAATGAACAAAAACGCTACATCCACCATCCTGACGGCCTTGGTTCTTACTGCCGTCTCATGCAGTTCGGGCAACAAAGGCTACGATGCAACAGGCACATTCGAGGCAACCGAGGTCACGGTGTCGGCGGAACAGAACGGCCGCCTTGTCACTTTCACGCTCGAAGAGGGGCAGACAATACAGGCCGGGCAGCAGGTGGGACTGATAGACACCGTGCAGCTCTGGCTGAAAGCCCAACAGGCCGGTGCCACACGGCAGGCCTACGCCGACCAACGCCCAGATGCCGAGAAGCAGATGGCCACCATGAGGCAGCAATTGGCCAAGGCCCGACAGGAACAGGCTCGCTTTGAGGCTCTCGTGAGGGACAACGCCGCCGGCAGCAAGCAGCTTGACGACGCGAAAAGTGCCGTACAGGTGCTGCAAAGGCAACTCGACGCTTTGGAGGCACAGCTCGGCAACAGCACCAAGAGTCTGAACAGCCAGATGAGTGCGGCGGAAATACAGCGTGAGGCCGTGATGGACCAGCTCCGGAAGTGTCGCATACAGTCGCCCATAGCCGGAACGGTGATTGAGAAGTACACGGAGCAGGGCGAGTTTGCCGCCGTAGGCAAGTCCCTGTTCAAGGTTGCCGACATGGAGAGGATGTATCTGCGCGCCTATGTCACCACTTCGCACCTGCAAAACGTGAAGATTGGCCAGAAGGCAACGGTGTTTGCCGACTACGGCGACGGCAACCGCAGGGAATACCAAGGCACTGTGAGCTGGATTTCGGCACGTTCGGAGTTCACCCCCAAGACCATACTGACCGACGACGAGCGGGCTGACCTCGTATATGCCGTGAAGATAGCCGTAAAGAACGACGGCTACATAAAAATTGGAATGTATGGCGAAGTGAAACTGCAAGGGAAATGATAGAGATAAGCGGCATTTCCAAGAGCTACGGCAACGTGAAGGCACTCGACAACGTGAGCCTCAGCGTGGACGAAGGCGAAGTGTTCGGTCTGATAGGACCCGACGGTGCCGGCAAGTCAACGCTGTTCCGCATCATGGCCACGCTGCTGCGCCCCGACAGCGGCACGGCCACGGTTGACGGATGCGACACAGTGAGGCAGAAGCGCGCCATACGCAACGTGGTGGGCTACATGCCGGGACGCTTCTCGCTATACCAAGACCTGACAGTGGAGGAGAACCTGCGCTTCTTTGCCACGCTCTTCGGCACCACCGTCGAGGACAACTATGACAGCATCAAGGCCATTTACAGTCAGATAGAGCCGTTTCGCAACCGCCGCGCAGGGGCTTTGTCGGGCGGAATGAAGCAGAAGCTGGCTCTGTCGTGCGCTTTGGTTCACAAGCCCAAGGTGCTTCTGCTCGACGAACCCACCACCGGTGTTGACCCTGTGTCGCGCAAGGAACTGTGGGATATGCTCGGGCAGTTGAAACAACGCGGCATAACCGTCGTGGCTGCCACTCCCTATCTTGACGAGATACGCCGCTGCGAACGTGTGGCGTTCATCGACAGCGGCAAAGTGCGCGGCATAGGCACGCCCGACGACATACTCACACGCTTTGCCAGTGTGTTTTGCCCTGCCGGATTCGGACATGAGAGCCACAAGGCTGCCGAAGGTGCCGACGAAGTGATACGGGTGGAGCATCTTGTCAAGGCTTTCGGAACGTTCCGTGCCGTGGACGACATCTCGTTTTCGGTGCGCCGCGGCGAGATATTCGGCTTTCTCGGAGCCAACGGTGCCGGGAAAACCACTGCCATGCACATTCTGACGGGACTAAACCAGCCCACAAGCGGTCACGGCACGGTGGCCGGCTATGACGTAAGCAGCCAGCACGAGCAGGTAAAACGGCACATAGGCTACATGAGCCAGCGGTTTTCGCTGTATGACGACCTCACCGTGGGCGAAAACATCGAGCTGTTCGGCGGCATATACGGCATGAAGAGCCGCGACATAAGGCAAAAGACAGAAGAGCTGCTCAAACGTCTCGACTTCACCAACCACCGCGACACCATAGTGGGGCAGCTGCCTTTGGGATGGAAACAGAAGCTTGCCTTCTCGGTAAGCATCTTCCACGAACCCGAAGTGGTGTTTCTCGACGAGCCTACAGGAGGTGTTGACCCTGCCACACGCCACCAGTTCTGGCAACTGATACGTGCCGCTGCTCGGCGCGGCATCACCGTTTTCGTGACCACGCACTACATGGACGAGGCCGAATACTGCGACCGCATCTCCATTATGGTGGACGGTAAGATAAGCGCGATGGGCACTCCGGCCGAGCTGAAGTCGCGCTACGGCATGGCCGACATGGACAGTCTGTTCACCTATCTGGCGCGTCAAGCGAAACGTAACTAACCACTTACAGCCATGAAAGCGTTCATACATTTTATCATAAAGGAAACACGCCACATACTGCGCGACCCACGAACGGTGCTGATACTGTTCGGCATGCCCGTAACCATGATACTCCTGTTCGGCTTTGCCATATCTACCGACGTGAAGAACGTGAGGACGGTGGTGGTGACTTCTTCATTAGACAACGCCACACGCCAGGCCATCGACCGTCTGGGGGCTTCGGAATACTTCACAATAACCAACACCGTGGGCACACCTGCCGAAGCGGAACGGCTGATATGCGCCCGCAAGGCCGACATGGGCATCGTGTTCGGACAGCGTTTCGCCGACAAGCTGACCACAGGCGGTGCTTCGGTACAGCTAATCATGGATGCCGCCGACCCCAACATGGCCGTGCAACAGGCCAACTACGCCAAACAGACGCTTGCGGCAGGCACAAACACAATGCCTGTGACTACAAAAATGCTCTACAACCCGCAGATGCGCAGCGCATACAACTTTGTTCCGGGCATCATGGGCATGCTTTTGCTGCTGATATGCGCCCTGATGACCTCGGTGAGCATAGTGCGCGAGAAGGAAAAGGGCACAATGGACGTGCTCCTTGTGTCGCCCGTGCGGCCGCTGACGGTGATAGTTGCGAAAATGTTCCCCTACATTGTGCTGTCGCTGTGCATACTTTGCTGCATACTGTCGCTGTCGTATTGGGTGCTCGACGTTCCGGTTCGGGGCAGCATAGCAAGCATTTTCCTCGTGTCGCTGCTCTACATTCTGCTCGCGCTGTCGCTCGGACTGCTCATAAGCATTGCCACCAAGACACAGTTGGCGGCTCTTCTCGGTTCGGCAATAGTGCTGATGATGCCCACACTGCTGCTGTCGGGCATGATTTACCCGATTGAAAGCATGCCCGAAGTGCTGCAGTGGCTGTCGGCTATAGTGCCGGCCCGATGGTACATTTCGGCCATACGCAAGCTCATGATTATGGGCGTGGGACTTGAAACCATAGCCACCGAGATTGGCGTGCTGTGCGTTATGGCCACAACACTGGTGACCGCATCACTCCTGACATTCGCCAAAAAGAACTGAAACCATAATTGACTGTGCAAAAACGAGTAGCAATATGCTGAAATACTTAGTGAAAAAGGAATTTTTGCAGATACGCCGCAACGCTTTCCTGCCGCGTCTGCTTCTCATGTTCCCCATAGTTATCATGTGTGTAATGCCATGGGTGATGAACATGGAGGTAAAGAACATACGTGTAAGTGTGGTTGACCTCGACCGCAGCGTGCGCTCCGCAAGGCTCACACACCGCATAGAAGCATCAGGACACTTCACCTTCTGCGGACTGAAGAGTGACAATGCCACAGCCATACACGGCATGGAAGAGGCCGGTTGCGACGTCATAGTGACAATACCGCGCCACTTCAGCCGCGACATCGCACAGGGCAAGACTCCCCAGGTGCTCGTTGCCGCCAATGCGATGAACGGCACAAAGGGCGGCATGGGTGCTTCCTACCTGTCGAACATCATCGCCCAGGACCTCGCAAACGCCGCCACGCCGCAGATGAACATAACGGAACTGAACCTTTACAACAAGCATCTCGACTACAAAGTGTTCATGATACCGGCCCTGATGTCGATACTCGTATTGATGCTGTGCGGTTTTCTGCCCGCCCTCAACATTGTCGGCGAAAAGGAAAAAGGCACCATCGAACAAATAAACGTGACCCCAGTGAGCCGCAGCTGCTTCATTGCGTCCAAACTGCTTCCCTACTGGATTGTCGGAACACTCGTTCTTACGCTCTGCTTCCTGCTTTCGTGGCTCGTTTATGGCATAGTCCCCGCGGGCAACATCGGTCTGCTCTACCTTGCCTCTATGCTTTTTGCCTTGACCGTGAGCGGTTTGGGACTCGTGATATCCAACATCAGCGACACCATGCAGCAAGCCATATTCGTAATGTGGTTCTTTGTAGTGTGCATGATGCTGCTGAGCGGACTGTTCACTCCCGTGCGCAGCATGCCCGAATGGGCGCAGACGCTGATCTTAATAAACCCCATACGTCACTATATCGACATCATGCGCACCATATTCGTGCGCGGCGGAACCCTTAGCGACATCATCCAGCCCCTCATAACGCTTGCCGCAATGGCCGCTGCCATCGACCTTTGGGCAGTAACCAGCTACAAGAAGAACGGCTAAGCCATACCAATCCCACGTCTCGTTCCTACTACAGGCACGTCTCGTTCCTACTACGAGCACACCTCGTAATAGCCTTTTAGGTTTGTTAACGCCTGCGGTCGCCTGCCAGTGGCTATTTAACGGTACAACGGAATGGCAGACCGTAAGAAAAACTCATGGAAAACCGCCCGTTTTAGGCGTAGAATGGTTACTTTTGCAACAACCAAAACCCGACATGACGCCATGCAAACCGCACACAGGACGATACTGGCCATCGGTTCCAACCACGAGCCGGAAACCAACATAAGCCTGGCATTGAGCCGTCTGAAGGAGATTGTTTCGGACATGCACAAAAGCCGTACCCTACAGACAGAAGCCCTGGACGGAGCCACGGGAACGTTCTGCAACATGATGCTCTCAGGGCATACCGCCCTCACGCTCGAAGAACTCACCAAGGCTACAAAGGAAATAGAACGCCTGTGCGGACGCAAGCACGGCGGCGAAGAGGTTAGCATGGACATAGACATCATGGACTATGACGGGCAAAGGCTACACCAAGCCGACTGGCAAAGGAACTACATAAAGACACTAATAAAGGAAGTATGAACAAGTTTTTCACTTTCATCATAGCGGCCGCAGCCATCTGCACGGAAGGCAAGGCACAGACATTCGACGAGTTTTTCACCGACAGCACGCTACGCATAGACTATGTCTTCGCAGGCGACAGGACTGCCAAGAGCATACATGTGGACGAGCTGTGCAAAATGCCGCGATGGTTCGGCAAACGCCAGCGGCTGGCCGAGCTGCCGCTGGAGGGCAACGGACAGATAACCGTGAGCGACGCCGCAAGCGGAAACGTGATATACCGCAACTCCTTCTCCACCCTTTTCCAGGAGTGGCTCACCACCAGCGAGGCCAAGACAACAAGCAAATCGTTTGAAAACACATTCCTCGTGCCATTCCCGAAGCAAACAGTGGACATAAAGGTGGAACTGATTGACTATCACAGGCGTACTATAGCCTCATTCAAGCATACGGTCAATCCTAAGGACATACTCATAAGGCGGCTCGGCGACAGTCACGTGACGCCATATGAAACACTCAACAAGGCTGCCGACACCACCCGATGCATACACGTGGCCTATGTGGCCGAAGGATACACGGCGGAGGAAATGGACAGCTTTCTTGCCCACGCACGCACCGCAACCGAAGCTCTCTTCGCCCACGAACCGTTCAAGAGCATGAGGGATCGATTCAACATAGTGGCCGTGAAAAGCCCCTCCACAGACAGCGGAACGAGCGAACCGAAAAACGGAGTGTGGAAGTCGACGGCCTTAGGCTCGCATTTCGACACGTTCTACAGCGACCGCTACCTGACAACCCTGCACCTCAAGAAACTCCACGACGTGCTGGCCGGCACTCCCTATGAGCACATCATAATACTCGTCAACACGGAAAAATATGGCGGAGGTGGCATCTACAACTCCTACAACCTGTCTTACACCAAGGGGAAATACTTCCGCCCGGTAGTGGTGCATGAGTTCGGCCACAGCTTCGGCGGACTTGCCGATGAGTATGAATACGGCGAGTCAGACCCGATGTACTATCCCGACACCGAACCATGGGAACAGAACCTCACAACCAAGCACGACTTTAGCCGAAAGTGGGGAAACCTGATAAGCGAAGGCAAGGCCGGAATGTATGAGGGCGGCGGATACCAGAGCAAGGGAGTGTTTCGCGGAGCAGAAAACTGCCGCATGAAGACCAACGAAGAGCCGGAGTTTTGCGCCGTGTGTCAGCAGGCTCTCGTGCGCCTGATAGACTTCTACACCAAGTAGCAAAACCTTTCTGCTTGGTGCAACAAGCCAATCCACATACATAAGTTTACCCTTACGCTTATGTACATCATTTTCGCAGGAATGGTGCGGCGAGAACGCTGCACCATTCCTGTGGCTTTGTCTGCATCCATCAGCTGACCGTTACTTGAAGAACCTGTTCAAGTCCTTGACGGCTTTGTCAAACCGCTTGACCGGGAAAACGTAGTTCTTCACAGGATTCATCTTTGCGTCATATACATCAAGTCCGCCGGCAGCCGTTTTCTCCAGAATGGAGTCGCCCTGAATGATAAAGGCGTAGTTAAGGTTGCTGCCCACCACAAACCAGGAACGGGGCGACTCGTCGGTCATCATCTTGCCCATGGAATAGTCGGAAGGATCGTTCTTCACGCCCAGATGCTCCTTCATGAGCGTAGGCACCACATCATAATGGGTGGTGCGGTGAGTGTACTTGTGTGCCTGTTGGCCGGGTATGTGCCAAATCATCGGCACGCCAATCTGATGAACCGAGAAATTGCCGTTGTGCCCCCAATAGTTGTGGTGGTTCTCGTTGAACTCCTGTCCATGGTCGCCGGAGATGATGACGATGGTATTGTCCATCAGCCCCCGCTTCTTCAGAGTGTCGAACACCTTGCCCAGCAGGATGTCGTCCTGATAGCAGGTGTTGCGATACAGGTTCCAGTATGGCGTGGGGTCCATGTCGTTGTTGAGCTTGGTATAGTCGGCATACTGCCACGCCGGTTGGAAACGTGTGTTCTTCTCAGCCGGTATCTCAAAGCTGTGCGGCATGTCGTAGAAGAGAAACGAGAAGAACGGTTTGCCGCCCTTCATGCGTTTGTCCGTGTCGGCTATGAACTCTTCCGTGATGCGGGTGTCACGATCCAGTACGGTCTTTCCTTCCGTCTCGGTATGTATGTTGGGCACTCCGCCGAAGATGACCCTGCCGAACGGAGGGTCGGCCCAAGAGGCACCTGGATAGGTCTGGATGTCGTAGCCCAACGCCTGCAGCCGCTGGAGCAATACCGGACGTATACGGGCTGGCTCGAAACTCTCCCAGTAATAGGCTGCAAGACCGAAAAAGAGACTGAACACAGCCGTACGGGTGCCGTTGCTACCACTCATGTGGTTGGTAAACCACTGGTTCTCGCTGGCAAAGCGATAAGTGTTGGGCATACATTCCTCGGTAAGGGCGCGGCGGTTCCAGGAGTCGAGCAGTATCAACACTATGTTGGGCAAAGTGTCGGGCTTTACCGTTTCCAGAGGATGCAGGGGATAGAGCACGTCTCCGCCCTGCCTGCTGTCCAGTCCGCTCACCGTGCGGGGTTGCTTGCAGCCCCAGTCAAGCAGCAGTCCGCTGGCGGTAGTGGGAAAATAGTAAGGCAAGAGCGTGGCACTCTTCACTACCGACTGGTGCTGGTAGAAGGCGGCATAGATATTCCAAAGATGCGCATACAGCGTGCAGCCGACAAACGTCCCTGCCACAGCCCATGCATAAGCCTTATGCCGCTTCAGCCAAAGGCGGCGTGACAGAAACCACACGCAGCCCACAACTGCGGCCACTATGAGGAAGAGTACGGCTTCCTTGACGTACAAAAGAGTGTCAAAGGTGAAAATCTGGCTTGCCCCCTCTCCAAACACCATGCTGAGAACAAATCCGTTGATGTGGAAATGGTAAATGGCATAGACCTGCGAGTTGAGATAGTTGAGTATACAAAGCAGAACCACCCCGATGAATTGCACCACTACCGCCGTCTTGGGCAAGCGGCATGCCAAAAGAATGGCGGCCAGAAGATACGGCACCAAGGCAAACTGTGACGCATGGCTTATGCAGGAGGCGATGAAGAATATCCATCCCTCAAAGTCCATGAAGTCGAGCATGCTGCTGCCGATAATGTAACTGCCGAACTGAACGGCTATCAATAAGGTGGAAAATGCATAAAACAAGCAGCCTTGCTTCAATCCTCTAATTAGTTGCTGCCTGTAGTTAGTTTGTTTGCCAAAGTATTTTTTCATATTCTTCTTCGTTTTGAGCCGCAGTCTGTTCTGCCGAGTGCCGTTTGTCTATAAATCTCCCCCTACCCTTTTATTTCTCTGCGACGCTGCCTTCCGTAGATCTGCTGGCCGCAAGCATATTGGCCTGAAAATTCACATCCGTCAGTTCCATACTGGAAGCCGGATGACGTTTCCTCTCTTTTGCCATCTTCATTAATTGTTAAAACAAGGTCTCCGCAACGTGTCATGTTGCATTTTGAAATGCAAAAATAATGGTTGTCGGGCAGTAAAATGGCTTAACTTCCGTTAAACAACACTAAAACTGAATACAACCCATGCAATTTCACTCCCTCTTTCCCCATGATGCAGTTTAGTCCACCAGTATATGGAAAGGCACCTACTTATTGTCGAGAAACCAAACGCATAGACATTGTTCGAATACTGTGGAAACACCGTTTCTGTAGTCAAGATAGATTGCTTGGTCACGACAACATTGTTTTCGTTAATGAATTCTCGCCGGAACAGCCCGGTCACATTGTTTTCTTTCCGACTCCCTCCGGACAGAACGCAGAAACAGCGTTTCCAGCATCTTTCCGTTTGGAGT
>CAVAQY010000033.1:0-28468 GCA_963590865.1 Bacteroidaceae bacterium
CCCGTAATTCTGTATTTTCAAGGCAATAATTCTTTAATTCTCCAATTCTTGACATATGGATATATTGGCTTCAAAGATGCCGCACAACAGGGGCAAGGCGCCGTTCGTGGCCTCTTCCTTCACGTCTCGTTCCCACTTCGGGCAATGCTCGTTCCCACTTCGAGCACCCCTAGTTCCTACCATTAGGAAGTGTTAACGTTTGGAGCAGAAAATCTGTCCATACTTGTTTCTGTTTTTTAGCGGAATTTTGACGGCTGTTTTGCGCAACGGGGTGTTTATAGATGCTAAGAGGGACCGAGGAAGCAGGTTCTACTGGTGGAAATGTCTGCCTAATACGAAAAGCCCCTGCAATCATTATTTGCAGGGACTTTAGGAATGTGAACCCGATGGGATTCAAACCCATGACCTTCAGAACCGGAATCTGACGCTCTATTCAGCTAAGCTACGGGTCCTCGAAACGGTTGCAAAGGTAATAAAAAGAAAACAAACGGCACCTGTTTCAGGTGTATATTTTGTTTCGGCGTGTATGGAGGCAACCTTATAGAACCGTTTTTACTCCATTTATATAAGGCAGTTCTGTCCTATACAAAAGAATATGAAAGAGGTGGAAGACCATCAGATCCTCCACCTCACTCTGTTTTAAGTCAAGTGCTTTATCTCAAGTCAAGCACTTTGGTTTCAAGTCACTCAAATGTCTTGACCGGATTATTTCACATTTACGAGCTTCATTCCGGCAGCCTTAACCATCGGAGCCACACCGGGCACGTTTGTCTTGGCGGCTATGCGCTGGCTAACTGCGGGAGCCTTGGCTGAAGCTGCGGCACGTGTGGCCGAAGCCGGAGTGGTGAATTCCTTCTTGATTAACGGACTCCACTCGTCGTTGGCGTTCTTTGCCATAGCCAGGGCATAGTAGGAGGTTGACAGGTCAAGGCCCCAAGCGTTATTGTCAGTACCATACAAGTTCCAATACGTGTCATACGGATTGAACGGATTGGTGTCAGACTTCAGTACGTCCATGATTGTCTCGTCGGTATAGTTGGTATCGAAATACTCCTTTGTCATAACCATTGCATGGTAGAGACCCGTCTGGTCGTTGGGAGTGAACGTAATATACTGGTAGTATCCGTCAGTAGCGTTGCCACCGAATTCGCCGATGGTTATATCCACGTTGGCTACTCCCTCACCGCCGAGCTTGGCTGTGGTGAAAGGTATTATCACGATGTCACCGAAATTGCCGTCAACGTCAACCGGCAACACGTATATCTCGTAGTCGGTGTTGGGAGAAAGACCATCCCAAGTCTTTACCTGTTCGGTGGAATAGCTGTACCAGCTGAAGCTCTTCACCATCTCTTCGATATTGTTGAAGCCCATCATTGGTCCCCACTGCTCAAACTGCGACTGTGCCGCGCCCTTCTCGAACTGGCACCAGTAGAACGCCTTGGTGTCGGCATTGGGTGTGACGGTCATCTTCACGGCTGTGGCACCGATGCTGTCGAGGGTGTAGGTCACAGTGGGAGTGCCCACGGTAGGCTTCTTGGGTGTGGTGAAATCGGCGCGCGAAGCCTGACAAGCCACTCCGTACTCGTCGTAGGCCATTGTTACTATGGTGTATGACGTGTTGGCGGCAAAGCGGCTGTCGAAACCGGTCAGCTGGCCTGAAGAGAAGTCCTGATAGAATTTCGGACTGTTCATCATCTCCATGTAGCGTGCGATGATGTCGTCGGTGTTGTAGCGGTTGGCCGTATTTGTGGGCAGCACTGCTATGCTGAAGGCACTGGCTGCGGGTGTGCGCTGCACCGAAACCCAAATGGTGTCGGCGTCGCCTGTGGCATATTTCTGGTAAGCCACCTCAGCCTTTACTTCGCCCTCAACCGTGGCGAAGCTTATGCTGTCCACCTTGTCGATGGCGTATCCGGTCACGCTACCCGATGTAGAGGTAACGAGCATACGGTTGGGAGTTGTCTCTGTCTGTGCACTGGCTGTGAGTGTGGCCAATGCGAGTGCCAATATGGTAAATGTCTTTTTCATCTCTTTATGAATTTAATTGTTTGGTTATCTGCTTTGAATATGTACATTCCGCTTTGCAGCGATGAAGTGCTGACGGGTGAGCCGTCCCACGCTCCGATGTTCAACACGCACTGCCCGCTCACGGTGTAGAGTGCGGCGTTGGAGACATTTGCACCGGCCATCGACAGCTGTCCGTTGGCGTAGCGCAGCGATGCCTTTCCGTCTTTCTTGGCTGCGGCAATCGAAGAGGGTGTGTCTTGGCCGAACTTGATGCTCGACAAGTTGGCGATGGCAAACGCTGTGGGTTGCTCAGCTCCGTTGGCATACACCAACAGTTTGCTGTCGGCAAACTTGAGCGAGCCTACACTGCCCAGACTGAACTTCTGGACTCCCGTTGTGCCACTGACAATCAGCTGACTGTCGGCACGGGCATACGACATTGCCAATAAGGGCAACGCCAATGCCAGCAAGGTAGTTTTTCTACTCATAAATTTTTCCGTTTCAGTGCGGCACGACAATCTTCCAAGGATGGACATTCCGCACTTTTGTAAGTAATACATTTTTTGTCGCTGCAAAGGTATTATAAATATTCATAAAACAAACATGAAGCATATTGTTTTTATGGAAAACCAGCTCTTTTGACCATTAAAAATGCCCGTTCGTGGTGTTTTTGCTGCATTGGCACTTGTGTTTGCTCCATTCTGGCATTTGTAGCCAGTCGCTCAGGATGGGGGACACTGACGTTTGCAGCTTGCTTTACGGTTTCTTGTAGAATGGCATAAGTTGACTTGTTTTTAGGCCGCTGAATGTGCTAATTTGTCAAGTCGCTGACTTGTGCTTGGCAGTATGGAATGTCGAAATATGTTGCCTTTTCTTGCGTATTTGTATCATCTGAAATTATAAATACGGAACTTGAGTATCGTGACAAGACCATTTGCGCATTGTAACTCGGCGAGTTATTTTGCGAGATAGGGAATAAAAGCGTACCTTTGCAGCGAAACGAAGTTGCGCATGGAGACGGAGTGCGCCAGCCAGACCGGCACTCCGGCATGTGCAAACCATAAGAACACATCTAACGAAGAAAGATACGCATGGAGGAAACAACGCACACCGCTAAGTACAGGAAAGCCAATCAGAACATCAAGGACTTGTTCTTCATCAGTTTCGGCATCCTGCTGTATTCATTTGGCTACACGGCATTCATACTTCCCGAAAAAGTTGTCATGGGAGGCGTGGCCGGTATATCTGCCTTGCTCTACTACGCATTCGGACTGCCGGCCGGAGTTTCCATCTGGATGCTCAACATTTTCCTGCTCATTGTTGCGGCACGCGCCCTAACGAGGCAGTTCACCATACGCACCATCATAGGAGTGACCATCATGTCGGTGCTCGTGGGTGTCATGCAGCCGCTGTTTCAGTCGTTTCCCATCATAACCGTCGGTGAAGACAAGTTCATGCACGTGCTTCTCGGCGGAGCTTTGGGCGGAGCCGGACTGGGACTGGTGTTCTCGCACAACGGTTCAACGGGAGGCACCGACATAATCGTAGCCCTGCTCAACAAGCATTTCAGAATGAGTTTCGGCAGAGCCATGCAGTTCATCGACACAACCATTATCTGCTCTTCGTATCTGTTGTTCCACAGCACCGAAACCATTGTCTACGGTGTGGCTTTCACTCTGATTGCAAGCTATGTGTGCGACTATGTTGTAAACGGTTCGCGCCAGACAGTGCAGTTCATCATTATCTCCAAGGAATACAAACAGATAGCCGACACGATAATGACTAGTGTAAACCGTGGAGTGACCGTTTTGCAGGGCAAAGGGTGGTATTCCAAGCGCGATGTGGACATACTCATTGTGCTCACCCGCAAATATGAGTCGCAGGAAGTGCTCCGATACATAAAGGGCATAGACCCCACGGCTCTAGTGTCGCAAACGTTCTGCCACGGAGTGTTCGGTGAAGGTTTCGACAAAATCAAGTGATGACTGAGCGACATAAAAAAAGTAATAGCATACGGCGATGACACTGCATATATTCAACCCTGAGCACGACCTTGTGTTGGCTGCCAATACGGCCAACTTCACGGCTCCGCACGTTGTGCGCGAGTTGAAGTCGGGGCTTGGTTTCATTCCCGCATTGTGGGCTTCCGATGGCGATGCCGTGCTTGTGGAAGACCGGGAGTATGCCGTCAAGGCTTTGAAAAAGGCTTGTGTGCAGGCCGAAATACCGTTTCCGCAAGGCATATCGTTTGTTGAACCGTTCGACCTTTTGTCCGTTTGCTTCTCGCGCATAGAACCTTGGGGCTGGGATGTTGCCTTGCGCAACTTTCTGGTGCGCCGTGGTGTGGCCAAACGGCAGTTGCCCAACCTTGAGCAACTCGACGAACTGCGTATGTTGTCCCACCGCCTTACATCGTGCCGACTGCTGAAGTCAATGTCCAATACCGACGGTTTGACAGGCCAGTCGTTCGCTTGTTCCTCATTGCAGGAGGTTTCCGAGTGTATCGGAAGTCTAGGGCAGGCAGTGGTAAAGATGCCCTGGAGCTGCAGCGGACGCGGACTGAGGTTTGTGGACAACGGCGACATCAGTGAGCCGCACCTGAACGGATGGATAAAGAATGCGCTGACCGCTCAGGACTGCCTAATGGTTGAGCCGTATTATAGAAAGGTGAAAGACTTCGGAATGGAGTTTTTCAGCGATGGCGACGGGGGCGTTTCCTATAAGGGACTGTCGTTGTTCAACACCGTTAACGGTGCATACACAGGCAATGTCATTGCCACGGAAAGCGCAAAGCTCGAAACCATAAACCGCTATGTACCAAACGTATTGCTCGAAAAGATAAAGGAAAACATCTGCAACTTCATGTCAGGCGAACTGGCGGGACGCTACACAGGGCCGTTTGGCGTAGACATGATGATTGTGCCGCGCACCGACCGCGACGGCTTCCTTGTGCATCCGTGTGTGGAAATCAACCTGAGGCGCACCATGGGGCACGTGGCTTTGAGCCTGTCGCCGACTGATGACGATATAAAGAGAGTGATGCGGATAACCGCAGACGACAATTACCAACTGAAAATAAGACCACTATGAAACCAAAACTTTTGCTACTGACCTTAGCCCTGTCCAGCTTTACGGCACAGGCGCAATACCGTTCGCAGGTGTGGAGTCCTGACAACGGCGACGGAACCTACACCAATCCTGTAATAAACGCCGACTATAGTGACCCCGACGTGTGCGTCGGTGCGTCGGGAACCGACTTCTATCTCACGGCAAGTTCATTCAACCATCTGCCCGGACTGCCCATTCTGCACTCCAAAGACCTTGTCAACTGGACCATTGTAGGCCATGCGCTCAAGTCGCTCGAGCCGAAAGAGGTGTTCAACAAGCCGGCTCACGGCATGGGAGTGTGGGCACCGTGCATAAGATACCACCAAGGCGAGTACTATATCTATTGGGGCGATCCCGACTATGGAGTGTTCATGGTGAAGACAAAAGACCCGGCCGGCGAGTGGGAGAAGCCCGTATGCGTGGTTGAAGGCAAGGGCATGATTGACACTTCGCCGCTTTGGGACGATGACGGACGCTGCTATCTTGTCAACGGATGGGCTGGCAGCCGTGCCGGATTCAACAGCGTGCTCACAGTGCGCGAGCTTTCGGCCGACGGTGCGCATGCCATAGGCAACCCGGTTATGGTGTTTGACGGCGGGAACGAAAACCATACTGTAGAAGGGCCAAAGTTCTACAAACGCGATGGTTGGTATTGGATTATGGCACCAGCCGGCGGAGTGGAACATGGATGGCAGTTGGCCATGCGAAGCCGCTCTCCCTATGGCCCGTATGAGTGCAAGACGGTAATGGCACAGGGCAAAAGCCAGATAAACGGTCCTCATCAGGGTGGCTGGATACACACTGCGCAGGGCGAAGACTGGTTCATGAACTTTCAGGACAAGGGAGCTTACGGCAGGGTAGTGCACCTTCAGCCGGTACAATGGGTAAAGGGATGGCCGGTAATGGGCGTGGCCAAGAGCGGTAGCCTGTGCGGAGAACCAGTCTCCACATATAAGAAACCGAACGTGGGCGGCACTTACCCTGTGGAAAATCCTGCGGAAAGCGATGAGTTCAACACCGTTTCACTCGGCAAACAGTGGCAGTGGCCGGCCAATTATGACCAGACTTTCGGTATGACAACGCCCTATGGATACTTCCGCCTGTACACTTTCCGTATGGAAAAGCAAAGCGTCAGCCTGTGGGATGTGCCGAACATGCTGCTCCAAAAGACTCCTGCCGACGAGTTTACTGCTACGGCAAAGGTAAGTTTTGCGGCAAAGAAAGATGGGCAGTTTGGTGGACTGATAATGATGGGACTTGACTATAGCGCATTGACTGTAAAACGTGTAGGCGACAAGTTCCTGCTTCAGCAACTCACTTGTGCCAAGGCTGACAAGGGAAAGGCCGAGACAGCCAAGACCTTGGCGGAACTTAAGCCAACGCGAAGCGACAAGATACAGTACAATCCGGCACTCTATATGGATATTTATCTGAGACTTACGGTTGCTAAAGGTGCGAAGATGACATTCGCTTACAGCACGGACGGCAAGAAATTCAATCCCGTAGGCGACGAGTTTCAGATGCGTGAAGGCAAGTGGATTGGCGCGAAGTTCGGCTTTGTGGCCGCAGAACCTGATGAAAAGGGTGTGCGCGGAAGTCTGGATATAGACTGGATCAGGGTGACAAAATAGGTTGGATGAGAATCTTCAAAATAGCTTTGAGCCAACTGCCGGCGAGCGTTTCCACCGTTATTGCAACGCTGCTGTTGCTTCTTGCGTCCGCCGCTTCCTTTGCCCAGACTCCCATGCCCAAACATGAGGTGAGGGCGGTATGGCTTACCACAATCGGCGGCCTGGACTGGCCTCACAGCTATTCGCGCTCGGATTATTCGGCACGCAAGCAGCAAAAGGAACTGTGCGACATTCTCGACAAGCTGCGTGCGGCCAACGTAAATACCGTTTTGTTGCAGACCCGTGTGCGCGGTACTGTAATCTACCCCTCGGCCTTTGAACCGTGGGACGGCTGTTTGTCGGGCATACCGGGTCGGTCTCCAGGCTACGATGCGCTTCAGTTTGCCATAGACGAGTGCCACAAGCGCGGCATGGAACTTCATGCCTGGATAGTGGCGATACCCGTCGGAAAGTGGAACGCAACCGGTTGCAAGCGTCTGCGTACCGCCCGTCCCGAATTGTTGCGCAAGATAGACGGTGAGGGTTATCTCAATCCCGAACGCAAGGAGACGGGCGACTATCTGGCAAACCTGTGCCGCGAGATTGTGAGCGGCTATGATGTTGACGGCATACACCTCGACTACATACGCTATCCCGAAACGTGGCAGATAAAAGTAGGACGCAGTGAGGGACGGCGTTATATTACGGCAATAGTGAGAAAGGTGCACGATGCAGTAAAGTCGCTGAAGCCGTGGGTAAAGATGAGCTGTTCGCCGGTGGGAAAGTTTGACGACTTGTCGCGCTACTCCAGTCGTGGATGGAATGCCTACACCCGTGTGTGTCAGGATGCCCAGGGCTGGCTGAGGGACGGACTGATGGACGAGTTGTTCCCGATGATGTATTTCAGGGACAACCACTTCTATCCCTTTGCGCTTGACTGGCAGGAAAACAGCTATGGGCGCATTGTTGTTCCCGGTCTGGGCGTGTATATGATGTCGCCCAAGGAAAAAGATTGGGATGCCGATGTGATACTGCGCGAGCTGCATGTGCTGCGCCGTATGGGCGGAATGGGGCATGCCTACTTCCGTTCAAAGTTCTTCACAGACAATACCAAGGGCATTTACAATATGGTTTGTAGCGAGATAGACCCTTATCCGTCGCTTGTGCCACCCATGACATGGCAGTCTGCCGCCAAACCAGCGCCGCCTACGGTGTTGGAAGTGACGCACACAAAGGACGGAGACCTGCTGGAATGGAGCGGGGCACAGAGCCTTTCCGACAACCCGGTGCTAACATATAATATATATGCCGCAGAGTCATGGCCGGTAAACACCGACGATGCGCGTTGCCTTGTGGCCACACGCCTTGGCGCAACCCGACTGTCGGTGGCGCGTGCGGCCGGCAAACCGGTCTTGCACTATGCCGTAAGAGCCATGGACAGGTATGGCAACGAGAGCCTGCCGGTCTATAGTCAGGCTCCTACTGACGGCAATGACACTTACGGCTCTCAGCTTACCGTGACTGATGGCCGCCGTTTGCCGTTACCCGCTGTCTCTACGGCCATTGATGCAGAGTACATCGCCATTGAAGACTTGCAGGGACGCATCGTCACTACGGCTCCCTGCGGACATTGCGCCGACATCTCCCGCCTCGCACGTGGCATCTACATTGTCAGAACGCTCGGACATAAAGGTGTGAGCCACAGGTTGGGATGGTTTGTCAAATCGTAGAAGCAGATAGAGACAGCATTTTTGAGGGTTGCATTGGCTATGCGTATAGGGCGGAATATAGGCTCTGCTGGGGAGACTTCCTCAATGTTTATGCTTAATTTTGCACCCGTTGCAGAAGTATAGAAATCAGATAAATTATTACATTTACAGTATGATAACATTCCCGAAAGCGAAGATAAACCTTGGGCTGAACGTTGTGGAACGCAGACCTGACGGCTACCATAATCTGGAGACGGTGTTCTTTCCGGTGCCGCTGACCGATGCACTTGAGTTGCACGTAATGGACGACGGATTCCCGTCGGCGGTGGACTGCGACCTGAAAGTGACCGACATGGACATTGCCGGCAACGAACAGGACAACCTTGTGGTGAGGGCTTACAGACTGCTTGCCGCCGACTTCAAACTGCCCAGAGTTCATGTGCATCTGCACAAAGGCATACCCACACAGGCTGGAATGGGTGGCGGGTCGAGTGACTGTGCCGCAATGATAAGACTGATTAACGAGAGTTTCGGTCTCGGACTGAGCATAGAGGCTATGGAAAACTATGCCGTGAGGCTCGGAGCCGACTGCCCGTTTTTCATAACCTGCCGTCCTGCCTATGCCGAAGGGATAGGGGAGAGGCTGCATCCGATAGACGTGCAGCTCAAAGGGTGGCACTTGGGCGTGGTGCGCCCAGATATTCCGGTGCCCACAAAGGAGGCTTATGCACAGATAAAGCCCACGCCCACGGTGAAGAAGTGCCGCGACATAGTGGCGCAACCGGTAGAGACGTGGCGCGAGGAACTTGTCAACGACTTCGAGAAAAGCGTGTTTGCCGCCCATCCGGAGATAGGTGAGATTAAGGAAAGGCTGTATTCGCTCGGCGCAGTTTATGCCTCCATGAGCGGCAGCGGTAGCAGCGTGTTCGGCCTATTCCGCAGTGAGGTGGGGCTAAGCAGTCATTTCGGGGAAATGTTTACCGCGGAAATGAAGCTGTAGGGAATGAAGAATGAAGAGTGAAGAATAAAAGAGCAAAAGGTGAACAAAAGAAGAACGAATGGTGAATACTCCAATGCTGTATAGGCGGTTGACAGTCACCATTCGTTCTTTTTCACCTATGGAAAAGTATGTTCTCCGCTTAAAAGCCAAGCAACCGTCCCATTTGATAGACAACTGCTGACACTATCCAGGCCAGTACGGTGGTGTAGCCTGCAGCGAACAAAGCCCATCGCCACGATCCGCTCTCGTTCTTTATGGCGGCTATGGTGGCTATGCAGGGGAAGTAGAGCAACACAAAAACGAGGTAGCTCAAGGCAATGAGTGGAGTTATGCCGTCGGCGGCCATCTTCTTGTACAGCCGTGCGTACTTCTCGCTGTTGTCATCGCCGCTGTCATCGGCCACAGAGTCGTCGCCACTGTAGAGTACACCCATGGTTGAGGCCACGATTTCCTTTGCTCCCACACCGGCAATGAGTCCCACGTCAAGTTTCCAGTCGAAACCCTGCGGACGGAACACCGGCTCGACAGTCTTGCCTATCATGCCTATGAAACTCTGTTCCTGTTGCTCCTGCTGCATCAGTTTGTCGTTGTGGGGAAAATAGCCTAGTGCCCACACGATGATACTTGCCACGAGAATGATGCCGCCCATCTTCTTCAGGTATTGTTTGCCCTTCTCCCACGTGTGACGGACAATGGCCTTGGTGGTGGGAAAACGGTAGGGCGGCAGTTCCATAACGAACGGAGTGTCGTCGCCGCGCACCAGCCAACGGCTGAACACACGGCTCACCACCACCGCCATGACTATGCCCAAGGCATAGAGCGAAATCATTATGAGGCTCTGGTAGCGCACGGCGAAGAACGTGCCCGTTATCATTATGTATATCGGCAGGCGTGCCGAGCAGCTCATGAGCGGCAACACGAGCATTGTAATCAGTCGCGAGCGTCGGCTTTCGATGGTGCGCGTGGCCATTATTGCCGGCACATTGCACCCGAAGCCCATGATGAGCGGGATGAAAGACTTGCCGTGAAGCCCCATCTTGTGCATGAGCTTGTCCATGATGAAGGCAGCGCGGGCCATGTAGCCCGTGTCTTCCATGAACGAGATGAAGGCGTAGAGTATGAGTATCTGCGGCAGAAACACTATCACGGCGCCCACACCGCCTATGATGCCGTCGACCAAAAGGTCTTTCAAAGGGCCGCCTGGCATGGTGTCACTTATCCATCCGGCCAGTGCAGCCACGCCGCTGTCAATCCAGTCCATAGGATATTGCCCCACAGAAAACGTCACTTGGAACATCACGTAGAGCAGGATGAAGAATATGGGGAAACCGGCATACCTGTTGGTTATCACGCTGTCGATGAGGTGTGTGGTCTGGTAGGTGTCGGTCTTGTGGCCTTCTGCATAGCCCGCCTCCTGCAAAGCTCCGTGGATGAAACCGTATTTGGCATCCATGATGGCCGTCTCGGAGTCTTCCTGAGTGTCATCCTTTATGCGTTTTGCCTCGGCATCGCGTGTGTCGATTATCTCCTTGGCATTGGGCAGACGGGCTATCATAGCCTCCGTCTCGCTGTCTTTCTCCAGCAGTTTTATGGCGAGATAGCGTGTGGAATACTTGTATCTTATCTGTTCGTCCTTCTGTATCTCCGCCTGTATTGCAGCGATGCTCTGCTCAACGAGCTGTCCGTGATTCACGTGTATGTGTCTGTACACGCTGTTCTTTGGCTTTGGACCATGGGCAAAATCTTCCTCGTGCTCCTGCGTCATGTCTTTGGCGTAGTCCTTGTGCCAGTTTTGCAGGTCTTCGGCCACTTCCGGGTTGATGTTGCCATCCTTGTCGAGATAGTCAACGCCCTCATACATATTGATGATGATGTGGAAAAGCAGGTCGACACCCTTGCCCGTGCGGAACACAGTGGGCACCATGGGCACGCCGAACAACTGTCCGAGTTTGCCGTAGTCGAGTTTGTCGCCGCGCTCTTCGAACTCGTCGAACATATTGAGTGCGCAAACCATGCGCAGGTGCATGTCGACCAACTGGGTGGTGAGATACAGGTTGCGCTCGATGTTGCTCGCATCCACCACGTTTATCACCACGTCGGGAGTTTTTTCTATTATCTGCTTGCGCACATAAAGCTCTTCGGGACTGTAGGCCGACAGCGAGTATGTGCCGGGCAAATCGACGATGTTGAACTCGTAGCCCTCAAACGTGGCGTGTCCCTCCTTTGCATCCACTGTCACACCGGAGTAGTTGCCAACACGTTCATGCGCTCCCGAAGCCACGTTAAACAGAGATGTCTTGCCGCAGTTGGGGTTGCCCACGAGAGCCACGTTGATAGTGCGCCGCTTCTTCATTGCCGCTTCGCGCAGCTGCTTGTCGGTGAGGGCACGCTCATCAGCATCACTGCAGTCTATCATTTTGGGGTTTTGAATGTCATGGTCACGGCCCGTGTCCGTGTGTCTGGCCTCTTCTTCCGAGATTATCTCAATCATTGCGGCCTCGTTGTGGCGCAACGACACCTCATATCCCATCACCTTGTACTTCACGGGGTCTTGCAGGGGAGCGTTGAGAAGCACCTCCACGGTCTTCCCCTTTATAAATCCCATTTCGACAATGCGTTTGCGGAAGCCGCCATGGCCAAGCACCTTGACAATGACTCCGCGCTCGCCTGTCTTCAACTCTGATAATTTCATCGTTCTATTCTGCTTTTCTGCAAAAGTAACAAATCGGTGGCGCAAAGAGAAAATGCCGGTCTCCGATTTGCCTAAAATACTAACTTATGGTGATGCGTTACGCCTTAAAGTATTCGTTCAGTTCCGCTGTCGTGTCGTTCTCTCCTCCGTTTGGAATGTCACGCAGCACCTTTCCGTGTTCCAGAAGGATGATGCGTGTGCAGACATCAACCGTGTGGGTGAGGTTGTGGCTACTGATTATCACCGTAGCACCGCTGGCCCGGCTGTAGTCGGTTATGGCTTTTTTGAGAATGTTCTGGCTTGTGGGGTCAAGGAAATTGAACGGCTCGTCAAGTATCACCAGTTCCGGGTGGCGGAAGAAGGCTGCAATGATACCCACCTTTTGCTTGTTGCCGGCCGACAGGTTGCGTATCAGGACATTCCTGCCCAGCGTTTCGCTGCCAGCAAACTGCGAAAAGACTTCCAGACGGCTTGCCGTTTCGCTGGTGGACAGACCGACCGTTTTGGCGATAAAAGTGAAATACTCTTCGGGAGTGAGGAAGTCTATCAGAAATCCCTCGTCGATATACGCCCCGGTGTGCTCTTTCCATTCCTCGCTCTTGGCCACATCGATGACGTTTCCGCCATTTGTTGTGAACGCAACGCAACCGTTGTCGGCCTTTTGCAAGTCGAGCATCAGTCGAAAGAGTGTGGTTTTCCCGGCTCCGTTGTTGCCCACGAGTCCTACAATCTCGCCGTCCTTGACTTCAAGGCTTGGAATGTCGCAGGCCACAGTGTCGCCAAATTTCTTTTTAAGGTTGCTGATTTCTATTTTCATGACAGGAAGATTCACACCGCATATAAGTAGGTGTTCAGATATTATTGGCGGTTTATTTTTATTGTCTGTACGGTGGCAATTTATAGAACCACCCTTATGTGAAACGGATATTTTTGACTACCACCTAACTACAATCCCTTATCCGTTCCAAGCATGAAAGAAGCCATTGCCGTAAACGTCAACGACTGCTTTCATGCTTGGCGATACAGTCCCGTGAAAACCGGTGTAAGAAGCATTGGCAAGTCGGATTTTTCTTTCAGTTGGCTGCCAGTCACTTCTCAACCGATAGTTATTTGCCCTTCAATGCGGCTATTGACTCTTTGAGAGCGGCAATCTTCTCTTCGCTGTCGCTTTGCTTTTTGCGCTCCATGGCCACCACGGCTTCGGGCGCATTTGCTACAAATTTCTCGTTGGACAGCTTCTTCTGTATGCCCAAGAGGAAGCCTTCGAGGTGCTTGAGCTGCGCTTCTTGCTTGGCAATCTCCGCATCAACGTCAATCATGCTGCCTAATGGTACCGCAAACTCGTATGTTCCCACCATGAATGTGGCTGCCGAGGTGTCCTTTTCAGCCACGGTCTTTACCTCGTCCACGTTGGCCATCTTCACGATAATGCTGTCGTAAGAGCTGAAAGCGTTGTCGCCGATGGCCTGCAGTTCGAGCTTCTCCTTGTTGGCGATGCTCTTCTGGTTGCGCACCGTACGTACTCCTGCCACAATCTGCTTCACGCTTTCTATGTCGGCAATCAGCTTCTTTTCGTCGGCAGTAGGAGTGCTGGTCTCCAGTTTGTCGCGCATTATCGACTCGCCATTGGCGCGGTCATAGATGTGCTGCCACAGCTCTTCTGTTATGAACGGCATGAACGGATGCAGCATCTTGAGCAGAGTTTCAAAGAACTTCAGCGTGGCTTCATAAGTAGCTGTATCTATGGGTTGCCCGTAGGCGGGTTTAACCATTTCCAAGTACCAACTTGAGAACTCGTCCCAGAACAGTTTGTACACAGCCATGAGGGCTTCCGATATGCGGTATTTGCGGAACATATCGTCAACCTCGGCATTGGTTTGTCTCAGTTTTGCCTCAAACCACTTTATGGCGATTGCGTTGGTTTCCGGCTGAGCCACATCTGCGGTCTGCCAACCTTTCACCAGGCGGAACGCATTCCATATCTTGTTGTTGAAGTTGCGTCCCTGCTCGCACAGGCTCTCGTCAAACAGAATGTCGTTGCCGGCCGGCGCGGAAAGCATCATGCCCATGCGCACACCGTCGGCACCATACTTGTCGATAAGCATCAACGGGTCGGGCGAGTTGCCAAGGCTTTTCGACATTTTGCGTCCGAGCTTGTCACGCACGATACCGGTGAAGTAAACGTGCTTGAACGGCATGGTTCCGCGATACTCGTAGCCAGCCATTATCATGCGCGCCACCCAGAAGAAGATGATGTCCGGGCCGGTAACGAGGTCGCTCGTGGGGTAATAGTATTTGATTTCTTCGTTGTCGGGATTGTTGACTCCGTCGAACACAGATATTGGCCACAACCACGAAGAGAACCAAGTGTCAAGACAGTCGCTGTCTTGCTCAAGGTCGGCGGAGGTGATTGCAGGGTTTTGCTTCTGAGCCTCGGCCAAAGCCTCATCGGCTGTCTCGGTCACGACAAACGATTTCTTGCCGTCGGCGGTGGTGAAGTAGTAGGCTGGGATGCGGTGTCCCCACCACAGCTGGCGGCTGATGCACCAGTCCTTGATGTTCTCAAGCCAGTGGCGGTAGGTGTTCTTGTACTTTTGCGGATAGAACATTATCTCGTCGTCCATCACAGGCGACAGAGCTATGTCGGCGAAGTGCTGCATCGACAAGAACCATTGCGTTGACAGTTTCGGCTCGATAGGCACGTTGGTGCGCTCGGAGAAGCCCACCTTATTGTTGTAGTCTTCCACCTTTTCCATCAGTCCGGCCTCTTTCAGGTCGCCTTCTATCTTCTTGCGCACGTCCATACGGTCCATTCCCACATAGAGACCGGCAGCATCGCTTATCGTTCCGTTGTCGTTGAATATGTCTATCGTTTCAAGATGATGCTTCAATCCAAGGGCGTGGTCGTTGATGTCGTGGGCAGGTGTCACCTTGAGGCAACCTGTTCCGAATTCGATGTCAACATAATCGTCTTCGATAACGGGTATCTCTCGGCCAACCAACGGCACAATCACGTGCTTGCCCTTGAGCCATTGGTTCTTCGGGTCATTGGGGTTTATGCACATGGCTGTGTCGCCCATGATTGTTTCGGGACGGGTTGTGGCCACTACAGCATACTTGCCGGGGTCTTCAACCACCATATAGCGCAGGTAGTACAGCTTTGAGTGCTCGTCCTTGTATATTACCTCCTCGTCGGAGAGTGCCGTTTGAGCCTTCGGGTCCCAGTTCACCATGCGTGCGCCACGATATATAAGTCCCTTGCGATACAGGTCGCAGAACACCTTTATCACGCCCTTCGAACGAGTTTCGTCCATGGTGAAAGCCGTGCGGTCCCAGTCGCAGCTTGCTCCGAGCTTGCGCAATTGCTTCAGAATGATGCCTCCGTGCTCGTTGGTCCAGTCCCAGGCGTGCTTCAGGAAGTCCTCCCGTGTAAGGTCAGTCTTCTTTATGCCCTGCTGGGCAAGTCTGTTCACCACCTTGGCTTCGGTGGCTATCGATGCGTGGTCGGTTCCAGGCACCCAACAGGCATTCTTGCCTTCCATGCGTGCCCTGCGCACCAAGATGTCCTGTATGGTGTTGTTGAGCATATGACCCATGTGGAGCACACCTGTCACATTGGGCGGCGGAATGACTATTGTATATGGTTCACGACCGTCGGGCTTGCTGCTGAACAGTTTGTTGTCAAGCCAATACTGATACCATTTCGACTCCACGGCTTGTGGATCATACTTACTTGCTATTTCCATTCTATATGTTTTCTTTTTTTGTTCAATGAGCTTTTCTGTCTCAAAATCAGCATAAAACGCTGCAAAATTAAGCATTTTACATTGGAAATGACTACTTTTGCATTACTAAAATGAGCCATGATGCATACAAAACAAGAAAAGATGGCATCCTTCGGGAGGCTGCTTGACGTGCTTGATACACTCCGCGAGAAGTGTCCGTGGGACAAGAAACAGACCAACGAAAGTCTGCGCCCGAACACGATAGAGGAGACTTACGAACTGTGTGACGCTCTTCTGAACAACGACCAACAAAACATCTGCAAGGAACTTGGCGACGTGCTGCTGCACATCTGCTTCTATGCCAAGATAGGCAGCGAGAATGATGAGTTTGACATAGCCGATGTGTGCGACAAACTCACCGACAAGCTCATTTTCAGACATCCCCACGTTTATCATCCGTCACAGGTTGGTGCCGCCCAGCCACGTCCTTTGCCTTATGGAGAAGAAACTTCGGAGAGTGAAGGGGATAGAGTTTCCACAGCTCAACAGGTGAGTGAGAATTGGGAACAGATAAAGTTGAAAGAGAAAGACGGCAACAAGAGCGTGCTTTCTGGAGTGCCCGAAGCTCTTCCATCGCTAATAAAGGCTTACCGCATACAGGACAAGGCGCGCAATGTAGGCTTTGACTGGGAGGACAAGCGCGATGTCTGGGGCAAGGTAAGGGAAGAACTGGACGAGCTTGAGCATGAACTTGCCAAGGAAGACAAGGAGCGTTCGGTCGAAGAGCTGGGCGACTTTCTGTTCAGCGTTATTAATGCAGGACGCTTATACCACCTCAATCCCGACACGGCTCTGGAGAAAACCAACCGCAAGTTCATCAGTAGGTTCAACTATATTGAGGCTCACAGCATCAAGATGGGCAAGCCTTTGAAGGACATGACGCTCGGCGAGATGGACAAGCTGTGGAACGAAGCCAAGGCATTGGAGCGAGAATGAGGCTGAAAAGGCCGTTGTATGGTGGCGGAACGGCGCACTTTTTCACGGTCAAACGATTGTAAGTGCAGAGGCGCGTCAAAGTACAATAGGCACCTGCTGACCCACAAATATATACCGATAATTTTGAATACCTAACTTAAGACCAGACATGAAGAAGTTGAGTATTGCCGCAGTTTTGCTGGCATCTTTGACTATTGCAGGATGCGGAGGCAAAAAGAACAAGGCGAAAGTTGAGTATGTTTCAGCCTTGAAAGTGGAAGCCAAAGACACAACCCTTTACGGCATCTGTGGAGAAGGCACGTCAATGAACAGTCTGGAACTCGTAACCGATAGCGGTGACACGGTGGTCTTCTCGCTCGAAGAGGCCGCATCCCGGGGCGATGTCAAGGGTGGAATGTCTATAGGCGACCGCATGGCTATTGTTCCTACACTTGATGCCGACCGCAACTCTGCGGCATTAAGCGTTGTGAACATCACTTCTCTGCTCGGCAAATGGTCGAACCTTGACCGAAGCTTTGAACTTTTTTCCGACGGTTCGGTGCACAGCAATGTGAAAGAGCCGCATCCATACACGTCTTGGCGACTGCTGAACGGACGGCTTCTGCTATCTTCCGATACGTTTGACATACGTGTGCTTGGCCCAGACTCGCTATTGCTCTCCAACGACAGAGGTGTTGTGGGCTACAGGCGACTCGCTTCCAATAGCACAGGTGCGGCGAAACATTAAACAATCGGCATTTTTTACAGAATCCACTCTATACTATACAGAATATGGAACCTTTTAGAGTTCATATACTTGGTTGTGGAAGTGCATTGCCCACGTTGAAACACTATGCATCGTCGCAGGTGGTTGAAGTCAGGGGCAAGTTGTTTATGGTTGACTGTGGCGAGGGCACCCAGATGCAGTTGCGCCGCTCCCGTTTGCGCTTCCTCAGTCTCAATCATGTGTTCATATCCCATCTGCACGGCGACCATTGTTTTGGTCTTGTGGGTATGATTTCCACATTCGGAATGCTTGGGCGAACGGCGCCTCTCCATGTCTATGCGCCTTCAGAATTCAGCGAAATGTTTGCCTCGCAGCTGAAATTCTTTTGCAACGGATTTGACTATGAGGTTGTTTTCCATCCCGTGGACACGACTAAAGCCAGCGTAATATATGACGACCGCAGTTTGAGCGTTACCACCATACCTCTGAGGCACCGTGTTCCGTGCTGCGGCTTCCTTTTCCGCGAGAAACCGTCGTTGCCACATATACGCCGTGACATGATTGACGCACTTGAAATACCGGTGAGCCAAATCAACAATATAAAGAACGGCATGGACTGGACTGCGCCCGACGGTACGGTAGTGCCCAATTCGCGTCTCGTGACGCCATCTGATCCGGCGCGCAGCTATGCCTATTGTAGCGACACAGCCTACATGTCGCAACTGCACAAGCAACTTCAAGGTGTATCGCTTCTGTACCATGAGAGCACCTATGGCAAGGACAACGCGGCCAACGCCCGCAAGTATTTCCATTCAACAGCCGCCGATGCCGCCCGTGTGGCCCGTGATGCCGGGGTAGGGCGGTTGCTTCTCGGCCACTACTCCGCCCGTTACGATGATGAAACGGTTTTGCTCAAGGAAGCGTGTGCAGTATTTCCAAATACGGCGTTGGCAAACGAGATGGAAGTCTTTGACGTTTAGCTGCTGCAATTTCATCCGTCGAAGAAGCTGCCTTCATCCGCCAACGAAGCTGCCTTCATCCGCCAACGAAGCTGCCTTCATCTGCCGACGAAGCTACCTTCATCCGCCAACGAGGTTTGGGTTCAAATAAGTTTGATTTTGCTCGTGCTTGCCCGACAATTAGCGTAAGAGCGAAAAAACGGGAACGAGTCCGTCAACGACCCATTCCCGCCACGATATAATATGATTTGTTCAGTAGTGTCACATAGCAAAGGCGTTGAAGCCACCGTCTACAACGGCCACGGTACCGGTTACGAACTTTGCGGCATCACTCATAAGATAGTGTATTGTTCCGCACAGCTCTTCGGGGTCACCCATACGCCCGAACGGAGTCTGACGGATTACGTCCTGACCACGTTGGGTGAATGAGCCGTCGGGATTGGTGAGTAATGACCTGTTCTGCTCGGTGATGAAGAATCCCGGGGCTATGGCGTTGACCCTAATGCCCTCGCCAAACTTCTTGGCGCACTCCGTGGCCATGAATGCCGTGAAGTTGCTTATGCCAGCCTTTGCCGCAGCATAGCCGCACACGCGTGTCATAGGACGGAAGGCGGCCATCGACGAGAAGTTTATTATTGAGCCTTTGCCCTGTTCAACCATGGGCTTGAGGAACACCTGTGTGGGAATGACTGTTCCCGTGAGGTTGAGCGACAGCACCGTCTGGAACTGGTCAGCCTTCAAGTCGAAGAAGTTCTGGTCAGGACCTATCGTCGCACCTGCCATGTTGCCTCCGGCGGCATTGAGCAGAGTGTCGATGCGTCCGTATTTAGCCATGATGTCGGCGCAGTTCTGCTCCACTACGGCCTGGTTCATCACGTCGGTCTTCATGAACTCGCACTTGCCTCCAGCCTTTTCGATGTCGGCTGCAATGGCGTTTCCTACCTCTTCCTTGCGTCCGAGGATTACTACTTTGGCTCCGTTCAGAGCCAGATACTTGGCGATGGCACGTCCGAGCACACCTGTTCCGCCGGTGATTACTACAACGTAATCCTTTATGTCAAATAGATTTTGCATTGCTTGCTTCCTTTATGTATTGTTGTTTTGTACGGTGGCAATTATGGAACCGCCCTTATATGATGATTGTAGTTTGTTGTCTTTTGCGCCGTCTGTCATTCAAAGAATCCGGGCTGCTTATACTCTATGCCCAGCTCACGGTCAACTGTGGCCAGTATGCCCTGCACCTGCCCCATAGCAAACATGCGGCCAAGGAACGAGTAGCCGGCGTTGTAGCCGCGCGTCTCGTCGCCGAGCATGGTCATGCCGTGGTCTACTCGCATGGGCAGTTCAGGGTTGGTCTTCTCGAATATGCGTGCCAGCTCTATAAGGTCGGCACGTCCGCCAAGGTGCGAAGCCTCGGTGAAGTCGCCGTTGGGGAACACGTGGCACGAGCGCAGGTGTACAAACCATGTGCGCGAAGCATATTTACGAGCCAGCTCCACCACATCATTATGTGCTCCGGCCGAAAGCGACCCTGCGCAGAATGTCAGTCCGTTGTGGGGATTGTCAACAGCTGAGAGGAACCAGTTGATGTCTTCGTCGCAGGTCACAATGCGCGGCAGTCCGAGTATGGGGAATGGAGGGTCGTCGGGGTGTACGCACATCCTCATGTCGCACTCGTCGCACACAGGCATGATGGCTTCGAGGAAGTAGCGCATGTTTTCGCGCAGCTGCTCCTTGCTTATACCTTTATACAGGTCGAGCAGTTGGCGGAACAGTTCCACGGGGTGTTCGTCGTCCTCCTTGATGTTGCCGCTCACAAAGCCCTGTGTCTTCACTATGATGTTGTCCACAAGCTTGTGGTCGTCCTCGGGCGTCATGGTCTGCTTCAGCTTCTCCACCTGTTCAAGCACGTTGCTTGGCCAGTCCTTCTCGGCGTTTTCGCGCTTCAGAATGCAGATGTCGAAGTAGGCAAACTCAGCATGCGAGAAATACAGGTTGGTGGTGCCGTTGGGGTTGGGGTGGCTAAGGTCGGTACGTGCCCAGTCGAGCACAGGCATGAAATTGTAGCACACCGTGTGTATTCCCTCTGCTGCAAGGTTGCGGAGGCTCTCGCAGTAATTGGCTATAAGCTGGTCGCGGTCGTGGCCGGCATACTTGATGCTCTCGCAAACGGGCAAGCTCTCCACAACCGACCAACGCATGCCGTAGCTTTCAATATACTGACGCAGGTCGGCGATTTGCTCTCTCGTCCAAACCTCGCCGTTAGGAACATTGTGCAAGGCTGTGACTATGCCCTGCACGCCAATCTCCTTCAGCATGGCAAGCGTTATCTTGTCGTTCTTGCCAAACCATCTCCATGTTCTCTCCATCTTGTTCTTTAAATCTTAGATTGTAGTATGATGCAAAGATAAGCCAAACAGACGGACGCACCGCTACGCAAGGCGGCATTTTCCTATGCAAACCTTTGCAAAAGGACGGGTCTATGGCAACTGATAATTTTGGAAACGGTAGGCTTCAGGCAAAAACTCTACAGAACCGCCCCAAAAGGAAGAAAGAGGGTCAGCCGTGGTTCACGCCATAGCCGAACAAGGCGAAGTCGCCTTTTAACGGATCGTCTGGAAACACTTCAAGCATACGCTCCGTGAGCCGCCGAGCCGCAGCCATCGAAGCAGACTTGCCCGAAAGCAAGCCGAGGCGTACTGACTCCTGAACCACATGGGTGTCGAGTGGCATTATCAGCGTGCGCTTGTCGATGATGCCACTCCAAAGGCCCAAATCAACAGGCGAGTTGTCTCTAACCATCCAGCGCAGAAACATGCACACACGCTTGCAGGCCGACGTGGCATCCTTTGGCACCACAGACTCAACTCCATGTCCATGAAAGAAGCCGCATATCTCAGTCACAGCCGACAGACCGTCGTGCGCCCTCGTGCCAACATACTCTCCAAGCGAGCCATAGTCGCGGAGCATGGAGCGCAGAGCCGACAGAAACACGCGCATGGCATGGTTTGTATAGAGGCGATAGTAGCACTCCCCGTCATCGGGAATATCGCCGGCAAACGCCCCACTTTCCACCCACTCATGCACATTGCCGCCAGAACGGTCGAGCACAAACTGTATCTTGGGGAAGAACTGCTTGCGGCTACCATAGCTTAAACAAGAGGCCACAAAGGCCAGCGTCTCCTGGTTGAGCCGCCCCTCCACCTGATGCATAAACCAGCTTGGGTCGCCGTTGAGAAAGCCCTTGGTCTCATATCTTGCCGCATATTCCGCAAGAAGTTGGTCTACATGCTGCTTTTCATTCATGGTTCCGAAACGCGAAAAGAAACGGGGCATACGACCTGTTGCAAAGCCATATGCCCCAATTTATTCTGCTGTTAGTAGTCCTCAGGGGACATCTTTATCGCCTTAGAGAATGGTCTTTACAGCCTCGAGCATGCCCTTGTCCTGAATGAGGTCAAGATACTGCTTAACCAAAGCGTTCAAGCCGCTGATGGCGTTGAGGTCTTCGCCCCAGATTGAAGTTGCGCCAAGCACTCCGTCGGCCACTTTCTGAGTGTCGCCTGTTGCCCACAGGTTGGAGAGCATCTCCATGATTTCGGGAGCGTCGTTAGGCACGATTTCCACGCCGTCGGCACGCTTGCCTCCCTTGTAGTAGGTGATGATGGCAGCCAAACCGAACACGAGACCCTTGGGCAGCTCACCCTTGCGCTCGAGGTAGGTCTTCACGCCTGGCAGGTCGCGTGCGCAGAACTTCGGGAACGAGTTGAGCATGATGCTTGTAACCTGATGGTCAACGTATGGGTTGTCGAAGCGCTCGAGCACGTCGGAGGCAAACTTCTCAAGCTCTTCCATCGGAAGGTCGAGTGTCTGCATAAGCTCGTCAAACTGCACCTTGTGGATGTACTTGCCGATAACCTCGTGATTGCAGGCGTCGCGCACGATGTTCACGCCGCTGAGGAAAGCCACAGGCGACAGCACCGTGTGGGGACCGTTGAGCAAAGTGACCTTGCGCTTGTGGTAAGGCTCTTCCGACGGAACGAACAGCACGTTGAGTCCGGCCTTGTCGGCAGGAAATTCCTTTGCCACTTCCTTGGGGGCCTCAATCACCCAGAGGTGGAAGTTTTCGGCCTGAACAACCAAATTGTCGCGGTAGCTTATCTTCTCCTGTATCTGTGCAATCTCCTTGCGCGGGAAGCCGGGAACGATGCGGTCAACGAGTGTGGCGTATACGCCGCAGCTCTCGTCAAACCACTTCTTGAACTCCTTGGGAAGCTGCCACAGTTCGATATACTTGTTGATGCAGTCCTTGAGCACATGGCCGTTGAGGAATATCAGTTCGCAGGGGAAGATGATGAGTCCCTTTGTGGGGTCGCCGTTGAATGTCTGCCAGCGGCGATACAGCAGCTGCACGAGTTTGCCGGGATAGGATGAGGCAGGAGCGTCGTCGAGCTTGCATTCCGGGTCGAAGGCGATGCCGGCCTCGGTGGTGTTGGATATTACGAAACGTATTTCGGGTTGGTCGGCCAAAGCCATGAAGGCGGCGTTCTGGCTGTATGGGTTCAGGGCGCGGCTAACCACGTCTATGCGCTCAAGCGTATTCACGGGCTTGCCGTTCTCGCGGCCTTGCAGGTTTACGTGGTAGAGGCAGTCTTGACCATTGAGCCAGTCTACCATGCCGTTGGCCAAAGGTTGCACGATTACCACCGAACCGTTGAAGTCGGTGCGCTGGTCCATCTTCCATATTATCCAATCAACGAATGCGCGGAGGAAGTTGCCTTCGCCAAACTGAATTACCTTTTCAGGCATTACGCTCTTTGGCGCAAAATGTTTGTTTAGTGGTTTCATTGTTTTAAATGATTTATTGTAAGTAGATATTCTAAAATTGTCCGCATATGTTCATTCGGCAGGTGGCCCGTCCTTATCAACAGTCCTGAACACCTGCTTGGTTGTTTTTAGTTCTTGGCATTCTTCCCGTCGGTCTCTGTCCTGTGTCCAAACAGTCTGTATGGCACTTGGGGCCGCATGTCTTGCTGTATGCAAAGGTACGTGCTTTTCCCGAGTGTGCCAATTCTGCGGTAGCTTATTCGCCACGTAAACCTTTACGAAACCTCTTTGCACATTGTGCAAAAGGCATTGGCTCTATGCGGAGCCAATGCCATGTATGGATGGGGAAAGCTCTGGGGAAATGTCTGTCCTGATGGCTTGTCAGCAGACTCTATTCCGACTTGAACAAGTCCTTTATTCCGCCAATGCTTCCCATAAGGTTGGTGGCTTCGTATGGCAGGTAGACGGTCTTTGTCTTGTCGCCTGATGCCACATCCTGCAGCATCTGTATATACTTTTGAGCCAGAAGATAGTTGGCCGGGTTGGTACTCTTGCCCACAGCTTCGGTTATCTTGGCTATGGCCACAGCCTCGGCCTCGGCTTTGCGTATGCGGGCCTGTGCCTCTCCTTCAGCCTTGAGTATGGCTTGCTGCTTTTCAGCCTCAGCCCTGTTGATTGTAGCAGCCTTCTCTCCTTCCGACTGCAGTATGTCCGAAGCCTTCTTTCCTTCGCTGGTCAGTATGGTAGCACGCTTGTTGCGCTCGGCCTGCATCTGCTTTTCCATTGCGGAGAGCACGCTTTGCGGAGGCATGATGTCCTGCAGCTCCACGCGGTTCACCTTTATTCCCCACTTGTTTGTTGCATCGTCAAGCACGGCGCGGAGCTTGGTGTTGATGGTGTCGCGGCTTGTCAGCGTCTCGTCCAGCTCCAGTTCGCCTATGATGTTGCGCAGAGTGGTCTGCGTGAGCTTTTCGATTGCGTTGGGCAGGTTGTTTATTTCGTATACCGCCTTGAACGGGTCCACAATCTGGAAGTAGAGCAGGGCGTTGATTTCCGTCTGCACGTTGTCTTTGGTTATCACGTTCTGCTTGTCGAAGTCATACACCTGCTCGCGCAAATCGATGGAGGTGGAATACTGGTAGCGTCCACGGTTGAGCACCACAATCTCCTTTGCCTTGTCTATGAACGGCACTATCAGGTTGATGCCGGGCTGGAGCGTGGCATGATAGCGGCCAAGTCTCTCAATAATCTTTGTCTCCGACTGCGGAATTATCACCAGTGCCATCTTTGCAAAGACAAGGATGCACACCAAACAAATTGCCAATACGTAAATCATAGGTCTGATTGTTTTTTAGTTGTTATACTTGATTACCTTTATTATTATGCTCTCGCGGCCCACCACCTTCACACGTTCTCCTGCGGCTATGGACAGGCCGTCGGCCGCTTCTGCCTTCCAGTCGTCACCGTCTATGGCCACACGCCCGTAGCCTCCGGCCTCTATCTTCTGGCTCACCGTACCGATGCGTCCCTCGATGGCATCGGCATTGCTCACGCGCACTTCACCATTCTGGTGCAGATACTTCACAGCAAAAGGTCTGACGCCCCAAATGCCTACTGCCGAAAACACCGTGAACAGCGCAAGCTGCAGGACGAAACCCGCACCCAATGCCGCGCCTACCGCCGCAAACGCAGCCCCGAAAGCAAAGCAGACGATGAAGAAACCACCCGTGAAGAGTTCAAGAATCAGGCACAGAACGGCCACAACCGTCCATACCTGCCAGAGATTGTTGATGATATAGTCTGTCATAATGTTAGCGTTCCATTGGTTAATATGCCGTAAAGGTACACATTAATATTGACAATCCACCATCATACGCACATTTTAACCAGTATATGTTTTATAAGTGTCTGTAAATCAAAAGAAACTTTACGGTGCCAAGTATAAATGATACCATAAAGTTCCCATTGTCTGCAAGAAATTAATCTTGCATTATATTCCTCGAAAAAGGAGTTTCTTGCTAAGAATTACCGATTAACATCCATTAACTCGGCTTTTGCGGTTTCAATGGCGTTGAATTTCAATTCATCTTCACCTTCCAAAGCATCCAATATCTTGTCGGCAAGCCAAATGGTGAGCATTTCCTTTTCGTCCACTTTGAAGTATGTTGCCATTTGAATTACTTGGCTTCTTTTGGCTCGTCTGTCCCCACGTTCAATCTTGCTGAACATGGGTGTGTCTATTTCTAAGTATGCAGCCACTTGGCGTTGCAATATTCCTTGTTCGTCTCTAAGAGACTTTATCTTGTTTCCTAATAACATATCTTATTTGTCTTTGTTTTTTTTGAATATATTCGTGTCGTATATCTGTACAACCTTTCGGTCGGTTTTCGGTCGGAATATCTTTAAACGGTCGTATTTTCGGTCGGATTTGGGATAATTCGGTCGGATTGAGATTAAACCGACCGATTGTAGTCTTTCAATATCCACTTCAACCCTATTCTGTCTATCTGCTTTTCTTCATTTAATTCTACTAATAGTCTGCCGACATAGCGAAGTTGTTGTTCTTCCGTCTTGTTGGTAGGAAGCACATCTTTGAGATATTCGTATATACTATCTCGCTTGGCACCTTCGTAACCTGCGTTACTTAGATATTGAAGAATCATTTGGCGCAGCCTCTCCTTGTCCAATCCTTTTGTTTTGGTGTAGGAAGGCAGTTGGTGAGTGTTCTTGGCAATGCTAAGAGAAATGCTGTAATGTGGAGTCTCACCTTCTATCAGTCCACGTTTGAGCAAGTCTTGCGCAATATCCTCATGAATGGTTCTGCCTTTTTGTACAGCGTCAAGCGAGATGCAATCCCATAGAGAAAGAGTGTCGTTTGTCTTCAACAAATCAGTATATCGTTTGTTGATTTCATTACCATAAATACGGACAACTACTTTCTTCTTAATCTGGTCAATCTCATAGTCTGGCATAGGGAAATGTCTGCGCCATTGCTCATTGAACATTTTCTTAATGCCACGGCTTACGGTATCAATCATGTTGAAATCTACCATAGCTCTACACAGACATTCATTGCGGAAATGCGTTTGAGGTTCTTCATTTCGCAAGGCATTCTCCAATGTACCAGGAATGAATGTGCCAGCATTGGAATAATACAGATACCCAGGATTCTCAACGAAGTTGATACGTTGCTGAAGTGTGTAGTCCTGATGGGCAATACAATTATGAAGCGCCTCACGAATGGTGTAGTCGTCATACTGTTTCATCGTATCTGGGAAAAGTGTACCTCCTGGCATCTCACGCAATGTCAGATTCTCTATCTTTGATAGTATTTCGTCCACCGTTAATATAAAAGGTACAGTGAAGTGTTCGTAGTCAACCACTTCTTGATTCTTGTCTCTGCGTGTCCAAGTAACCTGCGCTACGGATGGGCGAAGTTTGAAAGCGGATTCGTATTTGCCCAACAGTATGATGGCTGCTCGAGTGATGCCTCCGTTTCTCGTCAATCCACACTTGCTTAGGAATGTTTGAACATTCCAAGCATTCACTTCTTCCGCTGGTATGCGACTATGAACCTTCTTGAACATCATCCGAGCCTTGGCTATGGCCACTTCATCCAAATCGTCTATGGTTGCATCCGGCACAATCTCTGCCGACCAGTCCTTTTCTGCATAGATAGGCTCTTCAAGAATTACAGCCATTCTTTCCTCTGTCAATTCTACCAGAGAATCCTCTATCCGTTGCCACGCCTTCTTGTGTGCAAGGACAGGGCGGCGAGGCAGATGCTTCGGGATATGGATTATCCACACACGCTTGTTCGTGTCGTCCGTTACGAACTCCTCTATGCTCAGCCCTTCCGACGAAAGATATGTGCATTGTTCTGTGAGTTTGAAGGTTGCCGACTGTGTGTTTGCTGGTTGCCCGTTGAAGGTAAGCCTTGAAATGTCCGTCCCGATAATTTCAAGTGTCCTATCTTTAACACCAAGCACAAGATGCCCACCCTCCATGTTAGCAATAGCTGACACGTAGGAAATGACATCATCCTTCTCGTCCCCACAGAACGAGTTTTTCAGATTCTTAAATTCTTTCCATTCGCAGCGAGCATTCTCTTGTGGGTACTCACGTTGGAGATATTGTTGTAGTTCGAGTTCAAGCATAATTGTTTCCTATTACATGATAACTCTATCCTGTGTTTCAAACATCTAATTCACAATTTACACCAGGAGCAAGTATATTATATCCTTCTGATGAGTTCCAGATAAACGTCCCTTCCTTCAAATTGTATAAAGAAAATTCTAATAATCCATTTCCATATACAAGAATCGGAACATTTGTACAACATTTTAAGTCATGTATTCTTTGATTAAAAAGGATTCTATCAACATCTTGCAATTTTGAAGATAAAATAATGTATTTTAAAGAACTGCCATATTGTATATATTCTTCCTTATAGAATATGGGACATCGTTTCAAAAATCTCAATTCTTGTTCGTGTTCCCATTCCTTACGTTTATGAAAGAAAATAGGCCTAACATTCGTTAGTATTTCATTAGGGACTTTATTAGGTTCTTCCGACATTGAAACAACAAATGAATCAAGGTTCTCTTCATATGAGATTTTGTCGTGAATAATCTTTGTATCAAGAGTTTTCTCTAAGTCATCATAGTCAAAGACAAAACATACTCCATCTCCTTTCTCTGCATACAACCCCCACATTTGATGAAGGTCGAACCCTTTTTTGTTGTTAGAATCTACGGAAAAACTAATTTGTCGGTACTTATAGATTTCATTTTGTAACGCTTCTAAGACATCAAAAGAATCTGAACCTATCGGATTTTTATTACTATCAACGAAGCATAATTTATCATTCTCATGAAAATCATTCATATGATTAAGTCTTCCAAATCTTAATGATTTCGATTCCAATATTTTAAGTGCGGTAGAGAAAGACGTATAGTGATACACCTTTTCTATATTGCAAAATTGTGTTTGCGAATTGTTCTCCATTATTTAGAATTTATTGCAAAAAGCAAAAGATGTGCTTATAATATCAATAACTAGGGTTCGCTAATTTATTTAGCCAAGCAGCCCTGTGGTGAGGCAGGAACCCCCACGAGGTAGCCGGCAAT
>CAVAQY010000034.1:0-28077 GCA_963590865.1 Bacteroidaceae bacterium
GAACAACGGAACGGCGGTTCCGAACAACGGAATGTGCGTTCCGTAGTTCGGAACGAAACTTTCAGTTAGGCAAAGAAGCAACTTCTCTTAGGCAAATGCAAAATCACACCATGGCTTCTCACGGTTTTGTCAGCTGCCTTCTCTAGACAGAACCTCTCGCTTGTCTCCTATATGGCATTATATCAATCATGGAATGTTATTTCACATTTCACTCAGAGTGGCATCCATGGAGAACTGAATAGTTACAGAGAGCGGTTGCTGTACTGTTTCCTACAGAGCAACGCTTTTTTACTCTGCGTCCAAGGCATCCATGCGGCGGCGTGCCTCGTTGGCTTCGGGGTAGAGTTCGAGGGCTTTCCTGTAGTTGCGTATGGCAGCTTCGGTCATTTTTTCTGCCTCGCACTCCTTGCCGAGCAGGGTGTATTCGGCGGCCAGACGTTTCATCATCTCCATTTGCCGTGCCCTTTCGGCTTCGAGTCGGCTCACTTCGCCGCGCAATCGGGTGATAATGCTGAGTTTGCGGCGTATGAAACGTTTGGCCGCAGGCTTCTCTATATCATAGCGACTGTGGATTGCCTTGAAGAAGTTGTCGATGAAACCGTCGAAATCGTCACGGTCAAACGCTTCCACTGCTTCCTGGTATTCGCGGTCGGCCTTGCTTTCCTTGAGTGCGGTGCCGATTCTCGTACTGTCGTTGTATTGGCTGGCAAAGCGCAGCACCTCGTCGCGCACGAATATGTCGCTCCGTTTTATAGGTTCTTTCAGGCAGATGCCCTCCAGCGAAGTACATCGGCTAAGGGCAACGTATGCCTGTCCGCCGGCAAACACGCCACCAGTAAAGTCAATGTTGACCTGACGAAAAGTGAGTCCTTGGCTCTTGTGTACCGTGATGGCCCATGCGAGGCGCAGCGGAAACTGTATGTACACGCCGAGTTGTTCCTCTTCAATCTTCTGTTCCTTTTCGTTGAACGTGTAGCGGAGGTTCTCCCATATCTCCCTTTCTACGGTATATTCCTCGCCGTCTTCGGTCACTACCGATATGAGTCCGCTCTTTTCGTCTATGCCACTGACCACTCCGAGCGTACCGTTTACCCACCGCTTCTCCTTGTCGTTCTTTATAAATATCACCTGCGCACCGGGTTTTATGCACAGTTCCATGGGCGTGGGCAGTGAAGTTTCTGGAAATTCACCCTTGATGTTGCCGTGAAACACGGTCGGGTTACCCTCTATCGAATTGAGCTGCCGCTCGTTTATGTAATCAACAGTGTCGCGCCGTGTGGCAAGAGTGATGGCCAGACTGTTTCCGTGTGTGACGATTGGTGCGCCTACACGCTGGTTGAGGGTGGTCAGGTCGGTCTGGCTCGCGGTGTTGCTGCGTATCCGGTCGAGTATTTTTATGAAGTTGTCGTCTCTCTGACGGTACACTTTGCGCAGTTCGATGCTGACAAGGCTGAACTGACTGAATACCTTGGCGGAGAAGAAATATGGAGTGGGGTAGAACGGATGCAGCAATTGGCGTTCATCTTCGCGCACGACAGGCTCAAGCTGGTATATGTCGCCGACAAGCAAGAGTTGCTTTCCACCGAATGGAATGCGCATATTGTGGCAGTATATGCGCAGCACTTTGTCGATAAAGTCTATGATGTCGGCGCGCACCATGCTTATCTCGTCGATGATGATAAGCTCTATTTCGCGCAGAAGTTTGCAGTGGGCACTGTTATACTTGAGGGTTTTGCGGATGTTGCGCGTACTGTAGCGACTGTCGTTCGGCAACAACGGGTGGAACGGCAGGCGGAAAAAACTGTGTAGAGTGCTCCCACCGGCATTGATGGCGGCAATGCCGGTGGGAGCGAGGATAACGTACTTCTTCTTTGTCTGTTCCGCTACGTAGCGCAGAAAGGTCGATTTACCCGTGCCCGCCTTGCCTGTGAGGAAGAGCGAGCGACTGGTATATCGGATGATTTGTAGAGCGTCTTGCCACTCCTTGTTGTCCAGATCAAGTTCCATACCAGCGTGTCAGTCGGAGAAAGTCACGTCTTCGTATGTCGGTTTCTTGCGCTTTTTGGTCTCTGTGGCAGCACCCTTGTTGTGCTCGGTAGCGTATTCTCTTACCGCTTCGCCGTGCTCGGCAGTGTGTTCGTGCCCTTCTGCTACAGCACCTACAGGCGTTTCTTCGCCCTCAAACGTCACGGTCTCTTCGCCACCTATGCTGTCGGTGCTGATAGAGTCTGTGTCTTTACGGCTTCTGTAGTAGCTTGCACAGTTATACATATCGTATGTGATGTCGGCATCCTTGGGCTTGGCAAACTTTCCATGGTATTTCTGGAAAGCAGGGTCGCCAAGTACGGAGTCGAAGAAATAGCCACAGATGGGGAGGGCCGTGCGACTGCCCTGGCCGAGTGCTCCTGTGCGGAAGTGGATGCAACGGTATTCTCCACCGACCCATGCTCCTGCCACCAGATTGGGACTGACTCCTACAAACCATGCGTCGGAATGGTTGTTGGATGTGCCGGTCTTTCCTCCGAAGTCAGTGTCGCGGTATTTGCCTACATAGCCCCACAGACTCTGGCTTGTGCCTCCCGGTTCGCGCATACCGCCCTGCAACAACTGTTGCATGAGGAACGCACTCTTGTAAGGTATGGCTTGCTTTTGCTCGGACGGTGCGGTATAAATCTCGTTCCCGTCGCGGTCGAGCACTTTGACGACGAGTACTGGTTCGTGCATCTTGCCGTCGTTGACAGCAGTGGCGTATGCGTTGACAAGTTCCAGAAGGTTTACGTCACTGGATCCAAGTGCAAGCGAAGGCGTGTTGTCAAGTGGACTCTCTATTCCCATCTCATGCGCAGTGCTAACGATGTTGTCTATGCCCACTTCCTGCCCGAGTTTCACTGCCACGGAATTGATACTTTGGGCAAAGGCGGCCTTCAGTGGCATGGAGTCGCCCGTGAAGTAACCGTTGGCATTGGTCGGTGCCCACGTGACTTCTTTCTTTTGTTGGCTGTCGTACACCTTCATGCTGAAATATTCGTCGCGACGTTTGTCACAAGGAGTGAGTCCCTGGTTCATGGCTTCGGTATACACAAAAAGCTTGAATGTGGAACCAGGCTGGCGCATGGCCGTTACCTTGTCATATTTCCACGAGCTGAAGTCAATGTCACCTACCCATGCCTTTACATGACCGGTGCCTGGCTCCATGGCCACGAACCCGCAGTGCATGAAACGCACCATATAGCGTATGGAGTCCATCGTGCTCATCTCCTTTTCTACAGTGCCATTGTCGTAGTCGAACACTTTTACCTTGTGTGGACGGTTGAGGCAAATCTGTATGGAATCGGGATTGTTGGGGTATCTCTGCAAAAGCTGTTTGTATATAGGCAACTTTTGCACTATACCTTCAATAAAACCAGGTATTTCCCGGTGCTTTTCATCTTGCCAGGGATTGGTCTTGCCCCAGTGGTTGTTGAAGTTGCGCTGCACTGTGCGCATCTGCTTGCGCGCAGCCTCTTCCGCATACTTTTGCATACGTGTGTCAACGGTGGTGTATATTTTCAGTCCGCTCGTGTACAGGTCATATCCGTTGTCGTGACACCAGTCTTTCAGCTCGTTGGCCACCGCTTCCCGGAAGTAGGTTGCCTGTCCGTCATAGTTGCTCTCCACGTTGTAGTCGAGAAGTATAGGCTTTGCCTTAAGCGTATCGAATGCCGCACGGTCCAAATCGCCGTGCTGCATCATGTTGCTCAGCACAGTGTTGCGGCGGCGCAGACTGTTCTCTGGATTAATGCGTGGGTTATAGTAGGTTGTGGCCTTGAGCATACCCACGAGAATGGCCGCCTGGTCGGTGGTCATGTCCTTTGGCGTTGTGCCGAAGTATGTGTTGCATGCTGTTTTCACGCCGTAAGCATTCGAACCGAAGTCCACCGTGTTGGCGTACATGGTCAGGATTTCCTTCTTGTCGAACAGCATTTCAATCTTAACGGCGGTAATCCACTCCTTGCTCTTCATTATAAGCATCTTCACGCCGGGGATATAGCCGAGCAAACCTGTGGAGTATTGGGTGCGCACCCGGAACATATTCTTCACCAACTGCTGAGTTATCGTTGATGCACCGCGCGCATCGTGATGCACGGCATAGTCCTTTGCAGCGGCGAAAACGCCTTGCAGGTCAATGCCGAAGTGGTGGTAGAAACGCTCGTCTTCGGTGTCTATGAGGGCTTTCCAGAACACGGGGTTTACGTCTTCGTACTTCACGGGAGTCCTGTTCTCGTTGAAAAACTTGCCAATCATGACTCCATCGGCACTGTAAATCTCGGAAGCCTGATTGGTGACAGGCTTCTTTATCATTGCCATTCCGGGTGATTTCCCGAAAAGCCACAGGAAGTTGATGTCAACAGCACCAAGGTATATGATAAATGCAGCAATGAAAGAAATGAAGCCGATGATGGTTTTTGTGTACCATTTCTTTCCTTTGTACAGGCCTTTGTACCATGAAGCGAAGCCCTTTATAGCCTTAAAAAACAAGGAAAGGCAACGTCTTGTAAAGCCTTTCCCCTCGTTTGAAACCTTGCTCATAGTCGGGATATATAATTCATTATTTCGTTTGAGTCATTCGGATTGAACCATTTCGCATCCTCATACTTCTTAAACCATGTCAGTTGTTTGCGTGCGTAGCGTCGAGTGTTGCCCTTTATCCGTTCTATGGCCTCGTCCAGCGAGTATAAACCGTCGAAGTATGCGAACAGTTCCTTGTAGCCTACGGTGTTGAGGGCGTTGAGTTGTCTGTGCGGATAAAGGCGTTTCGCCTCGTCAAGCAGCCCGTTCTCCATCATGGAATCGACCCTAGCGTTGATTCTCTCGTAGAGTTCTTCGCGAGGACGGTCGAGTACGATTGTCGCAATCCTGAACGGACGTTCTTTCCTCTGCCTTTTGCGGAACGAAGTGTATGTGTTGCCGGTCTGAAGGCAAATCTCCAAAGCGTGAACAACGCGCCTTGTGTTCTTTTTATCCACGATGTCGTAGTAGCCGGGGTCAAGTTCGCGCAACTCTTCGCAAAGCTTTTCGAGTCCTTCCTGCTCCAGTCGCGCTTTCACCGCTGTCCTTGTCGTTTCGCTGATAGTCGGTATTTCATCGATTCCTTGACATACGGCATCAATATACATCATGCTTCCGCCGCTCATCAGTGTCAACCGCTTGCCGTTTGGCATTTGCCTTTCAAACTGATCGGCAATTGTTTGCAGCGCATCATGCTCAAACATTGCTGCATTATAGTAGCTTTGCAGCGGCAGAGTGCCTACAAAGAAGTGCTCAACCTGCGACAACTGTTCCACAGACGGTGCGGCTGTTCCTATAGTCAAACCTTTGTACATTTGCCTTGAGTCTGCATTGATTATGGAAATGCCGTACTGTTTGGCTATTTCCATACACAATGCAGTCTTCCCCACGGCTGTCGGACCGGTAAGGACTATAAGAATATCGTTTGTCAACGGATGATTCCTCTTTTGGAATTCTCAATGAACGAGCAGATATATTCCACCTCTGCCACTCCCGGATACTTGGCTCGCGCCTCCTGTATGCCGTCTTTTATTATGCCGTTGGCATATATAATGCGATAAGTGTCGTGTATCTTCTCTATTGTCTCGTTGCTGAAGCCGCGTCTGCGCAGCCCTATTATGTTGATACCGCAGTATCTTGTGGGTTCCTTGCCGGCTATTATATAAGGAGGGATGTCCTGACTGAACCTGCATCCACCCTGTATCATAACATAGCCTCCTATGTGACAGAACTGGTGACACAGCACTGTTGCGCTGATAATGGCGTGGTCGTCAACCAAAACCTCACCAGCAAACTTGGTGGAGTTGCCTATTATCAGTCCGTTGCCAATCACACAGTCGTGAGCCACGTGCATGTTTTCCATCAGCAGGTTGCCCGAACCGACAACGGTCTTGCCCTTGCTGGCGGTGCCACGGCTTATGGTTACATTCTCGCGTATGCTGTTGTTGTCGCCAATCTCGCACAGAGTCTCTTCGCCCTTAAACTTCAGATCTTGTGGCTTTGTGCTTATGCTTGCTCCTGAAAAGAATTCATTGCCGTTGCCGATGCGTGCTCCTGTGTGTACAGTTACGCTGTTATACAGCTTGTTGTTGTCGCCTATCACCACATTGTCGTCAATGTAGCAGAAAGGGCCTATTATGTTGTTGTCGCCGAGCTTTGCCTTAGGCGACACAAATGCCATAGGGCTTATTGTGTTCATTTGCCGCGTTTCCTTTCGCTTTTTTTTTATTTGTTCTTTACTATTTGTGCGGTGAACGATGCCTCCGAAACGATGTGGTCGCCCACGAAAACGTAGCCTTTCATTGACGACACACCATGGCGTATCGGTGCGAGAAGGTCAACCTTGAATATGAGAGTGTCGCCCGGAACAACCTTCTGGCGGAATTTCACCTCTTCTATTCTCATGAAGTATGTTGACCAACGCTCTGGTTCTTCTACTGTGTTCAGTACAAGTAGACCGCCGCACTGTGCCATTGCCTCTACCTGTAATACTCCGGGCATTACTGGTTCTTGAGGGAAATGGCCAACGAAGAACGGCTCGTTGCTTGTGACATTCTTTATTCCGACGATGCTTGTCGCTCCCAGCCCAATCACCTTGTCAACGAGTTGCATTGGGTAGCGGTGCGGAAGCAGTTCGCGGATGCGGTTTACGTCCATCACCGGAGCAACGTTCGGGTCATATACAGGAGCCTGTATCTCATGCTTGCGTATCTCTTTGCGCATCTGGCGGGCAAACTTGTTGTTGATAGTGTGTCCGGGACGTGTTGCTATGATGCGTCCCTTTATGGGCTTGCCTATCAGAGCCATATCGCCTACAATGTCGAGCAACTTGTGACGCGTACACTCGTTTTCCCACACGAGCGGTTTGTTCTGTATGTAGCCAAGTTCGGTGGCGTCGCGATGTTCCACCTGTATCATGTCGGCAAGCTTGTCGAGCTGTTCCTGTGATGTCTGTTTCTCGTAGATGACGATGGCGTTGTCAAGGTCGCCACCCTTTATCAGGTTGGCCTGAAGCAGCGGCTCTATGTCGCGCACGAACACGAAAGTCCTCGCCGGGGCAATCTCTTTCTTGAAATCGTCTATCTTGTCAAGAGAGGCGAACTGGCTGTTGATGAACTTCGAGTTGAATGAGCACATGGCCGTAAGGCTGAACTCCTCGTCGGGCAGGATGGTTATGCACGAACCTGTCTCCTCGTCTTTCACCTCTATCTTCTTGTGTATTACGTACCAGTCCTTGGGGGCGTTCTGTTCTTCCTTGCCTATCTCCTCAATCTTGGCCACATAGTTGGCGGCACTTCCGTCGAGGATTGGGAACTCCGGTCCGTTCACCTGTATCAGACAGTTGTCGATTCCGAGTGCGTAAAGTGCAGCCAGACCGTGCTCAACGGTAGATACTCTCACCTCACCCTTGCCAAGTACGGTTCCACGCTTCGTGTCTACCACGTTCTCGGCTATGGCGTCTATCGTAGGCATGTCGTCAAGGTCAATGCGCTGTATCTTGTATCCCGTATTCTCTGGTGCGGGGTTGAATGTAACAGTCAGGCTGAGTCCGGTGTGCAGACCTTTGCCGCAGAGGGAGAAACTTCCCTTTAGAGTCGTCTGTTTCATTTTATATCTTTATTTGTTATTTTTCAATTTTTCTATTTCCTTCTGTATTTCGTCCAGTTGCTTGTACATTTCCGGCAACCGTCTGAACACCGCTTGCGACCTGAAATAGGCCTTCGGCTCCATGGGAGGTGTGCCTATGAGCGTCTGGTTGCCCTTTATGTTGCCAGGCACTCCCGACTGCGCTCCGAGGAACGTCTTGTCGCCCACGGTGATATGGCCGGCCAGACCTACTTGTCCTCCGAACATACACCACGAACCAATCTTCGTGCTTCCGGCAATACCCACCTGTGCAGACATGACTGTGTTCTCGCCTATTTCAACGTTGTGGGCTACCTGTATCAGATTGTCGAGTTTCACACCCTTTCTTATTATGGTGCTGCCCATAGTCGAACGGTCTATACATGTGTTTGCGCCGATTTCCACATCGTCCTCTATTGTCACGATGCCTATCTGCGGTATCTTGTCGTATCCTTCTGCGTTCGGTGCAAACCCGAACCCATCCGCTCCGATTACCGAACCTGCATGGACGGTCACTCGGTTGCCAATCTGACAACCATCATAGATGGTCACGTTCGGGTAGATAATGCAGTTGTCACCTATCTTCACACCGTCACCTACCACAGCGTGAGGGTAAATCATGGTGTTGTCGCCCACTACGGCATTCTCTCCTATACAGGCAAACGCCCCCACGTAAACGTCCTTGCCTATGGTTGCGCTTTGGGCTATCGAGGCCTTCGGGTCAATGCCTTTTTTCTTCGGTTTGGCAGCCTCGTACATCTGGAGTAGCTTGGCCACGCATTCATAGGCGTTGGCCACACGTATGAGTGTGGTATTGACAGGCTGGTCAAACACCATGTCCTCGTTCACGAGCACAATGCTTGACTCTGTACTATATATATAATGTGTATATTTGGGGTTTGACAGAAAGGATATAGCCCCTTTCTTTCCTTCTTCTATCTTGGCAAAAGTATTTACGGAGGCGTTGTCGTCGCCTTCCACTTTGCCGCCAATAAAGTCGGCTATCTGTTTGGCTGTAAATTCCATTGTGAGGTTTAGGAGTTCGTTAATTATGCAAATGTAGCAAAAAATGTTTATATCCTCTGATAACAGAGGTAGTATTTTCTTCTTTTTTGGGAAAGTGTCTGGATGTTGAGCAGTTCGGATGCTTCCGAAATGTCCTTCAGCGAGCCGTCAGGGTACAGTATGGTTATGCTGTCGTCGCCGGCGTCGTACATGTCTTTCTGCACTGTTGCCACGCTCATCAGATAGTCTGTGTCTTCCTTGTCCACCTTTACCTTGTCAACGAGCATCGCTTTTACTTCGTCTATGCGTGCTTCGCTTATCTGACCGTCGTGTATTTCCACTTTGAAGCCTTTTCGGTCAACCATGTCGGTGGCAAGGGTTGCCAGTATTTTGTCTTCGCAGTCTTTCCATACCTTCAGGCAGCACCAGATGTCGTTGTCGTCCAGCTGACTGTACAGGTTGAGCGTTTCGGGGTGCGAGGTGAACCATTTGCCGTCGATGTCGTTGTATAGAAAGTGACGGAGTGCCGGTGTCGCATACACATCGTGGCCGTTGTGTGCCAGATGCTTTGCCCGTCGCAGTGCGTTGATAAGCACCTTTTCATAGGCCACTGCCGTTTTGTGCAGATACACTTGCCAATACATGAGCCGTCTCGATGTGAGATAGTTCTCAATAGAGTAAATTCCCTTGTATTCGGCTACGAGCTTGTCGTCGGCCACATTCAGCATTTCTATTATGCGCGCACTGCCGATGTTGCCCTCGTTCACTCCCGTGAAGAAGCAGTCACGGGTGAGATAGTCGAGTCTGTCCACGTCGAGCTGGCTGCTTATCAGTTGGTGCAGGAATCGTTTGGGATATTCGTTTTTGAATATCTTTATGGCCAAATTGAGACGGTTGCCCAAATCGCGGTTTATGCGTTCCATCATAAGCAGCGAAATGTCCTCGTGCGAAATGCCGCTGATCAGCGTGTTTTCGAGCACGTGACTGAATGGCCCGTGGCCTATGTCGTGCATCAGTATGGCGGCCTCTACCGCTTCAGCCTCGCTGTCGAAGATGAAGTAGCCTTTCTGTTGCAGAGTCAATATGGCTTTCGACATGAGGTGAAACGCACCGATGGAGTGCAGAAACCTCGTGTGCTGGGCTCCCGGATACACCACCGAGGCCAGCCCCAGTTGGTTTATGCGTGTGAGACGCTGCACCAGAGGATGTCGCAGAATGTCACGCAACAGTCCTTTGGGTATGGAGATGAACCCGAATACCGGGTCGTTTATTATTGTGCGGTCTTGCATCTTTTTGTTAGCTCGTCCGCCATCTGCTCCTGCAGCTCCTTGGCTTTTTGTCCTGCCACGGTGGCGAAGTCTTTTTCCGCTGAGGCATATATAATGCCGCGCGACGAGTTGACCAGAAGTCCGCAGTCATCAATCATGCCGTACTTGCATACTTCCTGCAGACTGCCTCCCTGTGCGCCTACTCCGGGAACGAGCAGGAAGTGGTTTGGGGCTACTTTGCGTATGTCCTTGAACATTTCCCCCTGGGTTGCGCCCACTACATACATCATGTTGTTCTCGTTGCCCCACTGCTGCGATGTGCGGAGCACTTTTTCAAACAGCCGTTCGCCATTGCTGTCCTCGGTCAACTGGAAGTCGTGCGAACCTTTGTTGCTCGTCAGCGCAAGCAGTATCACCCACTTGTCGTCATAGGTGAGGAATGGAGTGACGCTGTCTTCGCCCATATATGGAGCCACTGTGAGTGCGTCCAGGTCGTATTCGCCGAAGAACGTGCGTGCATACATGGCCGACGTGTTGCCTATGTCGCCGCGTTTCGCGTCGGCAATGATGAAGTGATCCTTGTAATTCTCCTTCAGGTATTTCACTGTGCGTTCAAACGAAGCCATGCCTTTCAGTCCTGCGGCCTCGTAGAATGCCAAGTTGGGCTTGTAGGCCACGCAATACGGGGCGGTAGCGTCGATTATCGCTTTGTTGAAAGCGAATATCGGGTCGTCCTCACCCAGCAGGTGCTGTGGTATTTTCTTGAGGTCTGTGTCAAGTCCCACGCAGAGAAACGACTTCTTTCTGAAGATTTCTCTGGTCAAATGTTGTCTGTCCATATATAAATAATGTATTGTCTGTATGTGTAAAAACAGCAGCACCTTTTATACGACAATGCGGCCTCCACCATATAGGCAGCGGCGCATCCGTTCCGTCCGGGCGCAATTTCTGCGGTGCAAAGTTACATGATTTATCGCAAACATAGACTATATGAGCGAAGAACTGTTGAAAATGAAGAAAGAAGAGTGAATGATGAACCTTTTTGTGCGGTGCTTCATATAGGCAGCGAAGTATACTGGTTAAAGGCGGTGAAAACTAAATTAGAGCCGTAATCATGTCCGTATCCATTCATGTAATATCCTAAAAATAAGGAAAAAGACCGTTTTACTCAATAGTTTTCAGTATTTTTGCAGCCAAAACCAACGAGTAAACACTTCATTCCAACTGTTTTGACCATACTTAGACCATATATAATAATGTGTATGCTACTGTATGCCGCTGCTGTATCGGCACAGTCGCGTTGGAACAGTGTTTATCAGCAATACGTAGACCAGTATAAGGATCTTGCAATCGAACAGATGAAGCGTTACAAGATTCCGGCAAGCATCACTTTGGCACAGGGACTGCTGGAGTCGGGGGCTGGACGCAGCGAACTGGCACGCAAGGGAAACAACCATTTCGGCATCAAGTGCCATACATGGAGCGGTGCTACTGTGTATTTTGACGACGATGCGGTCGGCGAATGTTTCCGGGCCTACAACAGTGCCTACGACAGTTACGAAGACCATTCGCGCTTCCTTTCCACTGGGCGCAGGTATCAGGGGCTGTTCCGTCTTTCCATTACCGACTACAAGGGGTGGGCAAGGGGACTGAAGGCTGCCGGCTACGCCACCAATCCCAAGTATGCTGACCGGCTTATAGACATAATCCAGGTGTATAAGCTCTACCAGTACGACACGGCAAAATCCTACGACCGGTTCTATGCAAAGCGCAGTAGCGACCGTCAAGTGGGCGGTGCGTCGCTGCATACTGTGTACAAGTTTAACGACAATTATTACGTGAAAGCCCGCACGGGCGACACTTTCGCCACGATAGCCGAAGAAACAGGCATTTCAAGACGAAAGTTGGCAAAGTACAACGAACGTGACAAAAACGACGTGTTGGCCGAAGGCGACATCGTGTATTTGAAGAAAAAGCGCAGGAACGCCCCAAAGGAATACAAGGGACGATTGCATTATGTGCGCCCAGGACAGTCGATGTACACCATTTCCCAACTCTATGGCATACGGCTCAAACGCCTTTACAAGCTTAACGGCTTAAGTCCAGACTATCAGATAAAGGTTGGCGACGGCTTGAGGGTGCGCTGACATACGGTTGCAGCCCGGCTGTTTTCAATTCCAAGGATAACGCATTTTTATGAAACGCTACTTCATCACTTTCGCCTATGATGGCACGGCCTATCACGGTTGGCAGGTACAGCCCAACGGCAATACCGTGCAGGCTGAACTCGAAAAGGCTCTGTCGTTGTTGCTTGCAACGCCCATAACGGTGGTAGGGGCAGGTCGCACCGACACTGGAGTGCATGCAAAACGGATGGTGGCCCATTTCGATACGGAGACTGAAGTTGACTGCGCTCAGTTGGCTTACAAGCTCAACCGACTGCTTCCGCGTGACATTTCCGTGGCCGGAATAGAACAGGTTGAGGCCGATAAACATGCACGTTTCAGTGCCACGGAGCGCACCTATCACTATTTCATACACACGGCAAAGAATCCTTTTTTGCGTTCTTATTCGTGTGAACTGCACTATCCGCTTGATTTCAGTCTGATGAATGAGGCCGCCGAACGATTGCTCCGATATGAAGACTTCGGAGCTTTCTGCAAGAGCCACGCCGACGTGAAGACCACATTGTGCCACATCACGTGCGCCAAGTGGGAACAGCTGTCGCCAGACTCGTGGCGTTTCGAAATCAGTGCCAATCGTTTCCTGCGCAATATGGTGCGCGCCGTGGTGGGGACTCTGATAGAAGTAGGGCGCCATCGCATGACTCTTGACGACTTCTGCCGCGTGATAGAGAGCGGAAAGCGCACAGCGGCCGGCGAGTCAATGCCCGCCCATGCCCTGTTTCTCGTGGATGTGAGGTATTGAAAGCGGGTCGTAAGAAATCCCGTCATAGAGACAATTATAAATAATGGGTTACGTTTCTTTATATTGAAATTAATGATATGTGGTTGGTTTTAGCCTTTCTTTCGGCCGTGTTGCTCGGTTTCTACGACTCGTTCAAGAAGAAGTCTCTGAGCGGCAATGCCGTCATTCCGGTGCTTTTCCTCAACACCTTGTTCTCATCACTCATCTTCCTTCCGTTCATAACGCTTAGCCGCACTTCCGGTTTGCTTGACGGAACGATATTCCATGTTGGTTCAGGAGGGTGGGAAGTCCACAAATTCATACTGCTGAAGAGCTGCATAGTGCTGAGCAGTTGGATGCTCGGTTACTTCGGGATGAAGCATCTGCCGCTCACAATCGTTGGTCCCATCAACGCCACTCGCCCGGTAATGGTGCTTGTGGGTGCACTCCTTGTGTTCGGTGAACGGCTCAACCTTTGGCAGTGGGCCGGTGTGCTCCTGGCTGTAATGTCTTTCTTCATGTTGAGTCGCAGTGGGCGCAAGGAAGGAATTGACTTTGAACACAACCGTTGGATATGGATGATTGTAGGGGCAGCCGTACTCGGGGCTGTCAGCGGATTGTATGACAAGTACCTCATGGCTCCGCAGTCGGAAGGCGGTGCCGGACTTGATACTATGATGGTGCAGAGCTGGTACAATGTCTACCAGTGCTTCATGATGGGTGGTGTGCTGACGTTCATGTGGTGGCCTCACCGCAAACATTCCACACCGTTCCGCTGGGACTGGACTATAGTGTTCATAAGCGTGTTCCTTAGTGCGGCCGACTTTGTCTATTTCTATGCGCTCAGTATCCCCGGAGCTATGATAAGCATTGTGTCAATGGTGAGGCGCGGAAGTGTGGTGGTCAGTTTCCTTTTCGGGGCTGTTGCCTTCCATGAAAAGAACCTCAAGTCTAAACTGGTTGACCTCATCTTGGTGCTACTTGGCATGGTTTGCCTCTACATCGGGTCGAGATAATTTGCTCCGGCGGTGGCCTATACATTGTTAGATATATATGGATGATTTTGAATACCAACTTACATAGATACACAAAACACAGAAACGATATGAAAACAAGTCATTTTGCAGCCGCTTTCTTTGCGGTTCTTTCCCCGTTCTTGTCTGTGGGGTGCTCTGAAAACGATGATAGCGGAAGCAACCGCAAGGCGTATACAGGTCCGACGGTTGCCGAAAAACTGTACTATACGGTGCAGCTGAACGATCCGAATGTGCTTGAAGTGGCTGATTTGCTCGTGCAGTATCTCAAAGCCGACGGTTCAATCGTGCAGGATACGGTGCGCAGTAGTCGCTGGTCGAAGTCCGTTGTGTTCACTCCTGGCAAGGATGTCTTCTTTTCTTTGGCGGCAAAGTACTTCGCCAAAGACATTACGTCGCCCTCCAAGTCCAGTTATGATTTCGGTCTTAGTCTCTCGTCACCGCTGTATTACATGAACGCCAAAGGTGACAGCCTGTTTGCAGGTAGCGTGAAGCCGAGGGAGAGTGACTGTTCCGGCATATTCAAGTTCCCCCAAACCACTTTGGCCGCAGCCGAGATACAGTCTGGACTGTGGCGCAAGGACATTGACAGCACCATGATTTACTTCAACATGAACGACACAGCCACACAGTACAAGCCCTATGTGTGGCACGAGTTCTGACACAGTTTTTGCGGCGTAGCCCATACACGATGTTTCAGAAAGTGGCAGAATTGACAATTAAAAGCATTGGAACCAGCCAACTTTCTCCCTGAAACTTGGCTGGTTTTCGAGAGCCATTCCGCAGACTGCACCTTCCCGAGCAGCGATTTGCTCGCAAGAATGCTCCGTTTTTTATTGCAGGTTAGGTGTAATTATTCCTATAAAAGTATTACATTTGCACTTGAAAAAAGGTGTTTCGGCTGCATGAAACTTGTTATAATGACAAAACCAACGTTCTTCGTTGAGGAGGACAAAATACTCGCATCTCTTTTTGATGAGGGCATGGACAGTCTGCATCTTTACAAGCCAGGCTCCGCACCCCTGTACTCTGAGAGACTGTTGACCCTACTCCCAGAGGATGTCTACGGCAAGATTATGGTGCACGGTCATTTCTACCTGAAGGAAGAGTACGGTCTCCGTGGTATACATATAGATAGCGAGGAGGAGATGCCGGCCAGCTACAGAGGACGGTTTAGCCGCACCTGCCGCTTGCTTGACGAACTGAAGGTCGCAGGTAAACGCGCCGACTGCGTATTTCTTGACCATACGTTCGACATAAAAGCCGATGGTAGCGGCGAGCGTGTATTCTCCGATGATGAACTCTGCGAGGCTTCGCGCAAGGGTTTCATTGACAGGAAAGTCTATGCCTACGGCAACGTCGGGCTGGACTCCATACAAAAGGCCAAAGACCTTGGTTTCGGAGGCGTGGTAGTGGGCAACGACCTGTGGGACAGGTTTGACATACACCGTCAGCAGGACTACAAAGAACTGATGGCACATTTCGAGAAGCTGCGCAAGGCTGTGGGATAGAATACCCCCACGGAACCGCACAACAAAGCACAAACAATTAAAACCAAATAATGAGCGAAAACAACTCCTACATGGTATTCTCGGGCACCAGCACGAAATACCTGGCAGAAAAAATCTGCCAAAGTTTGGACTGTCCGCTGGGACAGTTGCAGATAACGAAGTTCTCCGACGGAGAGTTCGCAGTGTCCTATGAAGAGTCTATCCGTGGGCATGACGTGTTCTTGGTGCAGAGCACATTCCCCAATTCCGACAACTTGATGGAGCTGTTGCTTATGATTGATGCCGCGAAAAGGGCATCGGCACGCAGCGTGAACGCTGTTATACCGTATTTCGGATGGGCACGTCAGGACCGTAAGGACAAGCCTCGAGTGAGCATAGGAGCAAAACTCGTGGCTGACTTGCTGAGTGTTGCCGGTATTGACCGACTGATTACGATGGACTTGCACGCCGACCAGATACAGGGGTTCTTCGATGTGCCTGTTGACCACTTGTACGCTTCAGGAGTGTTAATCCCCTATTTGCAGAGCCTGAAGCTCAAGGATTTGGTTATAGCATCACCCGATGTAGGCGGCTCAAAGCGTGCCAATACATACGCAAAGTACTTCGGTTGTCCTCTCGTGTTATGCAACAAAACCCGTCTGAGGGCAAATGTTGTGGACAGCATACAGATAATAGGCGACGTGAAAGACAAGAATGTTGTGATTATAGACGATATGGTTGACACCGCCGGAACGATAACCAAGGCCGCAGACATAATGAAGGAGGCCGGTGCAAAGACCGTCCGTGCCTGTGCATCGCACTGTGTTATGAGCGGTCCGGCAAGCGAACGCGTGCAGAACTCATCGCTTGAGGAGATAGTGTTCACCGACTCCATACCATACACCAAACGCTGCGAGAAGGTAAAGCAAATCTCTGTTGCCGACATGTTTGCCGAAACCATACGTCGTGTCATTAACAACGAGAGCATAAGCAGCCAGTATCTCGTATAGAAAAACATTGCGGCTGTCCGGTGGAGTAGGGGCTTCGACCTCGGAAATCAACTGGGCAGCCGTTCTTTTGTTTGCTGTCTATAGGCGGACTCTATAAATCCACCAAAGAGTAATCCGTCTACAATATAAATTTAATATGGCGTGGAATTTATAGAACACGCCTATAGTGTTAAACGGAAAGGCAAAATTTTCCATTTCCCCGATTTTTTATGAAGAAATCATTTTTCCTATGCCTGTTGGCAATAATATTGACGACAACCGCCTGTCAGTCCAAGTCATACCGTATAGAAGGAACGGCAGAGGGTCTTGTTGACGGCGACACTCTGTATCTTACCGATGACATGGTGAACGGCGTACCGTTCGATACTCTCGTGATTAAGGACGGCAAGTTCAGTTATGAGTCAGAGGCAGACTCTGTCAAATTCGTGATGTTGTACTCTTCCCGCCGCAATGAGGTGAACATTCCGTTCTTTATAGAGCCTGGCACCATCAAGCTAAAACTGACCGGCAACCCGCAGACGGCCAAGACTTCGGGCACAACAGTCAATGACGGATGGCAGGAACTGAACGATACAATAGTGAAAATAGGCATGAGGATAAACCGCATTGCCACGGAACTGTACGGCAGTCGCCTCTCTGCAGAAGAACAGAAGGCCAAGGCTGCGGAAATGGAACGGCTCAATGGTGTGTTCAAAAAGGCCGTTATCGATTGTGCGGAGAGGAATATCGACAATGAATTGGGCTATTTTATCCTCACATATTACACAGATGAAATCATTGAGGACGAGGCTTTGATGAAGCTGATAGCCAGATTGCCGGAGAAATTCCGTAAAAGGGATGCTGTGAAAAAGGTGATTGCACAGGTGGAAAAGACAGCGAAATATGCCGTGGGACAGAAGATCGACAATTTCACTATGCCCGGTATTGACGGCAAAAACGTTGATTTGATGCAGGAAATAGGCCACAACAAAATCACGGTCATTGACTTTTGGGCGAGTTGGTGCGGCCCTTGCCGTCAGGAAATGCCGATGATGGTGGAGATGTATGGCAAGTATAAGAATCGCGGATTTGGCATTGTCGGCATCTCGCTTGACAACAATCGCAGCCAATGGGTCAAGGCAACGGACGCATTGGGCATCAAATGGCCGCAGATGTCTGACCTTAAGGGATGGGACAACGCTGCTGCACGGACGATAGGTGTAAGGTCTATACCTTATACTATAGTGGTTGACAGCAAGGGAACAATACTTCAGAAGGAATTGCGTGGCGGTGAACTTGAGCAATTCGTTGCTTCGCAGTTGGAGGCAGGCAAGTAAATAAGCACCATACTTACTTTGCCTATACATCATGAAAATATAGGCGAAACACTGTGAACGTTCCTGTTCGTAGTTTGTAGAATATATGATGGTGTGTCAAAACCCTAAATAGCAAAAGAGCGAGGCTCGCTGTATGTGTTTTGGCACACCCTCTTATTTTTGCTTGTCGGAGTCTCTGTATTCAGACGGAAGGACACCGAATGTCTTCTTGAAACTTGCCGAGAAGTTGCGCGCAGTGGCAAACCCTACGCGACTGGCTACTTCACTTACCGACAGGGAAGTGTCGGAAAGTAACTGTGCAGCGGCCTTCAGTCGTACGTTGCGCATGAATTCTGCCGGACTAATGCCAAGCATATTGCGCAGCTTGGCATATAGGTTAGTGCGGCTCAAGCCGACATCGCGCGCCAAAAGGTCTACATTGTAGTCCTCCTCGTCCAGATGGGCTTCCACGGCAGCGAGTAGTTGCGCAGTAAGCCTTGCCTCCTCGTCATTGATGCCTATCTTGCTGGGGTCAACCCTTGTGTTTTGGGCAAACTGGTGGCGCGCTTCTTCGCGTCGCTCGAAGAGTTGGTTCACCCGATTTTCGTTCTCGCGCTCCAAAGCAGCCTTCTTCCTTTTTATATATGAAGCCAGCAGTACGGCTATGGCGGCAATGGCAAGCAGAGTGTATATGGTTTTTGCCCACCATGTGAGCCATATCGGTGGATTTACCGTTGCGTCCAGCATCAGCGAACCGCTCCATTTGCCATCCGATGAGGCTGCCTGTGCCTCGAAAGTATAGTCTCCGGGAGACAGGGACTTGTAGTCTGCCACCGCCTGTCCGCGAGTCTCTTCCGTCAAGTGCCAGTTTGTTTCCAATGGTTTGAGGCGATAGCGGTAGCGGACGTGTGTCGGGTGGGCGTAGTCGAGGGCAGAGAAGTGGAAAGTGAGGTAGTTCTCGTTGTGTGCAAGCGAGATTTCGCCTCCATTACGTGCACCGTTGTACTCATTGCCGTCCACCTTCAGCTGCGTGAGCGTGGGCGTTTCTGCGCTGGGGCAGTCAGTCAGCCACTCGGGACGGAAGGTCGTGGCTGCCGTGTTGTGCAGTACGAACACCAAACTGCCGTCTTCCGTCAGACAGACGGCGCGCTCCATCATGGCAACTGGTGGTATTCCATCGCTTTCGCCGTAGTTTGTCACTGTGGGGGTTATCCTTGAGATGCCAGATGATGTACCAGCCCACAGGCAACCGCCGGAATCCATAATGAGACTGCGTATGCAGTTGTTTGCAAGCCCTGCTATGCGGCGACATTTGCCGCCGTTGTTTTTCATCGCATCGGCGCATTTCGTTTCGAACAGACCGTTTTGTGTGCCTATCCAGAGACTGCCTTTGTTGTCGCGTAGCATACAGTTGTACTTGTCGGTGTGTTCTCCTATGGTTTCCGATGGGACGAATGGTGCTATTGTGTCGGCCTTTGTGTCGAGTGTGAATGCCCCGTTCTGCGTGTAAACGGCCACCCACCGCCCGTTGTCAAGTGGACACGCGCCGACTATATGGCGGTAGTTGTTCAGCTGGGGCAGCTTTTCGTTGAGCACGACGGTGCGGTTGTCGTTGGTGTAGAGATATGTTAGCTTGTTGAGACTCTGACATTGAAGTCTCCGTCGGCCTCCGTCCAGCGGCACATCCATTACCGCAGCTTTGCGTGCCAGTCCTATTATCGGACTGCCTTGCGCCACGTTTTCTGCCTTAGCTCTTGCGGGTGGGGTGTATGTTATGCCTTTTCCGGTGGTGCAAGTCCATGTGCCCCCTTGCCAGTCCCTTACGGTTGCCGGTGACTTTACGAACCTTGACAGTGAGCGGAGTCTGCCTTTGATGTCATATCGGAACGACATGGTGCGCACATCAAACAAGTACAGGCGGTAATAGTCGCGAAGCCACAGTAGCGAGTCGCCCTGCCACAGTTGTGCGTAGCCGTCTTTGGCGTAGCGTTTCATCCTGTAGGTCTTGCGCCTGTCGCACTTGACAGGCACAAAGCCCTCTCCGTCGGAGATGCAGAACACGCCTTCGCAGTTTATGAGCATCTGATGGTTGGGAAGGGGCACAATCTGGCGCACCTCGTCGGTTGGCAGACCGTCGGAAGTCTGCCATTGCCGGGTCTGCGCCGTTGCCGATGCGAGACACAGAGTCATGCATTGTATGAGCAAAGTTTTGATGTGCATTGTGAAAGACAGCTTTGTTTTTCGGTTACAAAGGTGGCCTTTTTTTTCGAGAAAACTGTTGGTAACGTCCAAAAAGCATGCCTGAAATGTCCTATCGGGACGTTTGTACGAAACAAGCACACGGTTTAGCACCTTTAAGTAGGCCGTTCACGAGAGGCAAACGGTATCTTTGTGATGCAAAAGTGGGCTGGTTATTGCAAACCGTCAGTCTGCTTGGCGTATAAAACCGGACAAATTCGACACGATGAAAACAACGATTCTCTTCACGGTGCTGGCTCTTTGGGCAAGCATTTCCTGTGCACAGACCGGCTATAGCATGGCCGGACCGTATGAAACTGTAGCCCGCGACGGACAGTATGCCTACACCAAGGGCGGCAGTGAGCGCGATATGTGGACGGCATGGCAGTATGCTTTGCAGGGCAAAAAGGCCGAAGCAGCAGCGATAGTCAGCGCCTATGCCGGCACATTGCAGCGGTTTGACGGCCACGACGCACCCCTTTGCGCCATACAAGGCTACTGGTTGCTGCGCGCAATGATGGAACTGAAGGACATGAAGACGGCGGAGTGGGTGGCTATGGTGAGGCGCGTCATGCTGCCGATGATGGAGAAGTTTGAGGTCGACAGCCCATATGCCAACGGCAACTGGGGTGCTATCGTCAACCGTCTGCGCATGGCCTGTGCCATATTCCTCGGCGACAGCGCACTTTATCAGGCCAGTGTCAAATACTATCTCGCAGGTAACGACAACGGGTCTCTGCCCAATTACATAGGCAAGTCGGGACAATGTCAGGAAACAGGGCGCGACCAGGCACACGCACAGCTTGGACTTGGCGCACTGTGTGACCTTTGTGACATGGCGTGGGAGCAGGGAGACGACCTCTGGGGCGCGCTTGACAACCGGCTGATGAAGGGACTGGAATACACCGCACGCTACAATCTCGGTTTTGAAGTGCCGTTTGAAACATGGAAAGACTGCACCGGACTGTACTGCAACTGGACTGCACCGGGTTCCATGCAGCGCGGTCATATACGCTGTATCTACGACCGGGCATACGAACACTATACCACTGTGAAGCACCAGCGTATGCCTTACGTCAAACGGTTGCTCGACTTGCAGCGCAAAGCCGAGCGCAAGGGCGAAATCGCACGCGGCATGGAGGCCGACGTGTTTACGGTAAAGGGAGTGAAAGCGTCACCACAGTTGCATCAGCTGTTCACGTATCCTGCTCCCGATGGAGCACCTCTGAAGCACGACTACGACGTGTTTGTGCAGTCAAGGGGCGACAAGGAGTGGAAAAGGATAGACACCTACATGGCAAAGGTCAATGCTCCAGTGGGTAACAGCAAGCATGAGCGTAGTGAAATCAGTTACGCACAGTTTGATTTCACAGGCAATGTGCAGGTGAAGGTGGTGTGCTGCAACCGCAAGTACAAGTCTGTGCGTGTGCGCCCCGACTATCGGGGAGTGATAGCCCGCGCGTTGAACGACAGCACAGTGCAGTTTTCCCTTTTCCAACCGGAGAACCTGAGCGTAGAGTTTGACGGTGATATTACCGACAATCTGCTGCTCTTCACCTCCAAACCTCCCGTGAGCCGCCGGCAAGCCGAGCTCGAGGCCAAGGTTCAGGGGCGCACTTTCAAGTACTATGCACCGGGACTTTATACGGAAGACACCGTCCGTGTGACATCCAACACTACTGTCTATCTTGCTCCCGGCAGCTATTTTACAGGAACATTCGCCATAGAGGATGCCAGCAACGTGAGCATTGTTGGCCGGGGTATAGCCCGACCAGAGAGCGGCTATGAGGGCTGTCATGTGCATCGCTCGCGGAATGTGCTGATAGACGGCCTTACGGTGAACACCTGTCCTGTAGGTGGCAGCGACGGAGTGACTCTTCGCGACGTGCAGAGCATATCCTGGCCCGGCTGGGGTGACGGTCTGAATGTCTTTGCTTCGCAGAATGTGCTCTACGACCGCGTGTTCTGCCGCAACAGTGACGACTGTACCACTGCCTATGCCTCACGGAAAGGTTTTTCGGGTGACTGCCGCAATGTGACAATGCGCAACTCTACGCTCTGGGCAGACGTGGCTCATCCCATATTTATAGGCATCCACGGTAATGCCGAGCGTGGCGATACTATTGAAAACCTGCGCTACGAGAATATCGACATACTGTGCCAGAGCGAGCCGCAGGTTGACTATCAGGGCTGTATGGCCATTAATTGCGGCGACAACAACCTCGTTCGCAATGTGACTTTCGACAACATACGTGTGGAACAGATACAACAGGGATCACTGTTGCAGGTGAAGGTGGGCTATAACCGCAAGTACTGCACAGCTCCGGGACGTGGTGTGGAGAACGTAACGTTCCGCAACATACGCTACAACGGCACGCAACCGTGTCTCTCCATAATTTCCGGCTATGACAGTTGCCGCAGTGTCAGGGGCGTAACCTTTGAGGGAGTGAAGATAAACGGCCGTCTGCTGCACGACAACATGGAGGGCAAGCCGGCCTGGTACAGCACTGCCGACTACATGCCGATGTATGTAGGAGCACATGTGGAGGGGTTGGTGTTCAGTCCCGATGCCGGTTATACCATGACCGCCAAGTCTTTGGACTACTGTTCGTCGCAATTGAACCGGGCACTGGAGACTTTGCGCCCGTATGACTTTACTATGATGCCGCGAAACATACTGCGCGGCGAACAGAAGTGGAATCTCCGCAAGGCTTCACCCGAAGAGTGGTGCTCCGGATTTTGGCCGGGAGTGCTGTGGATGGCTTTCGGCTACAACAAAAGTGAGGCGGTGATGAAGGCCGCCAAGGGCTATACCGATGCTCTGCTGCCCGTTGTTGCCCGTCCTGTCTATGACCATGACCTCGGGTTCATTGCCATTAACGCCTTGCTCAAGGGCTATGAGGCGAGTAAGAACGAGACATACCGCACTGCGGCTTTGCGTGCGGCTGACTCGCTGGCCACTCTGTTTAATCCAACGGTGGGTACGCTCCTCTCATGGCCGCGCCACGTGAAGGACTACGGCGGACATAACACCATCATGGACAACATTATGAACCTCGAACTGCTCTTCTGGGCTGCCGGACACGGAGGTTCGCCGCAGCTAAGGGACATTGCCGTGCGCCATGCAGAGACAACTATGCGCAACAACTTCCGCCCCGACGGTTCCAACTGCCATGTTGCCGTGTATAATCCACAGACCGGCGAGTTTCTGCGCAGCGTTACTCACCAGGGATACAGCGACAAATCGATGTGGAGCAGGGGACAGGCTTGGGCAATCTACGGCTATACCATGGTCTATCGCTTCACCCGTGACCCTCGTTTCCTTGCCCATGCACGGAAAGTGGCCGACATATACATAAAGAGGTTAAAGGAAACCAGCGACGACATGGTGCCCCGTTGGGACATGGATGCTCCCGACGATGTGAAGGATGCTTCGGCAGCCTGCATAGTGGCCAGCGCGTTGTTGGAACTCGATGGTTACGCACCCCACTGCGGTTACGACACGGCTGCCGTAGCCATGCTCCGCGACCTCGGTTCCGACCGTTACCAGAGCCGCGGGGTCAATGTCTCGTTTCTGCTCCACTCCACAGGCCATCATCCGGCCGGTTCGGAGATTGACGCAAGCATAGTCTATGCCGACTACTATTACATTGAGGCTCTCACCCGGCTGCTTGAGCGGAGCAGAAAAGTTGTATAGAAGCAATGGCAAAATTCAGCATTTTGTATTGCCACGGACAATAGCATATTGACAGGCACAATATGGCATATTGTCCTCCTCAATACGGCGTATTGTGAAATTGGCATATTTAGCCCCTCATGGATGCCTCCCCGAGTGAAACGTGAAATGACATTCCGGAGGGACAGAATATGGGAGGTCAATTCTATAAATTAGATTTGCCAGATTGCTCTCTAAATAGAGACCGCAATCTGGCAAAAACGTGTTTTTATAGTATGCTATTGGACGATAGACTACAGAACAGCCCTTGGCTATTTCACTGTCGTGCCTTCCAGCTTGAAACGGTACGGCAACTGGTCGTCGGTAGACTCCTTGTCGTCCCACGGACTAAAACGGTAGACTGTAGGGGAGCCTTGCACCACCAGCCACAGACGCTGGGTGCCTTCCGGCACGGTAAACTCCGCATCAACGGTTAGGTCGCTGCCGCCCGTGGCAGAGATGTAGCTGGCGTCGCCATAGACACGTTCTCCACCGCTTTTCAGAGCAACAAAACCGCAGGCCCAGCCCTCGTTGCCCTTCATGTCTGTGTCGTTATACACCGTTACGGTGTCCACAGCCTTGCCGTCGCCGTTAATCTGTATGCCGGGGTCTGCGGCCAGTAGGCTGCTTCCCACGGGCAGTCCCTCTATGTGGGCAGTCACCTTTGTTCCGGCAGCCGGTATGGTTAGCGGCACTGCATTGAAACCTGTGGGTGCGGGGCAGTTGGAGTAGGCCACCTGATGCCAGCCGTCGCCGCCGTCAAGCAGCGTGGTTGTGTATGTGTCGTATTGGTTTGTCACCCGTGAACGCACTGCCTTGAAGTCAAATGTGACGCAGCGTTGGGCGTAGTCAAACAGCAACTGGCGCACAGTGGCGTAGTCGTTGTCGCAGAACAGTCGCGTGTAGGCCATTATGGCATCCTCCGGATATTTGCTCTCGTTCCATATCTTGCCTATGGTGCCCATGCCGTTCCGGTCGGTCAGATAGTATTGAAGCCAATAGCTGGCGTAGCGTTGCCATTCGTTTTCAAAGTGACGGTGGTGGTGAGATTTCCAGTAGGCGAAATGCCACGTGGTGAGAGCCTCTTCGGGATAGTCCTGGAAACTCTGCCATTGGGCGCACTGTTCCCAGAAGCCGTTGCCGCCGTTGGAACCGGGCAGACCGTAGCGGAAACCCGACTTGTGGTCGTTGACACGTCCGCGAAGCACGTTGTCGCAATATGTCTGGTATTGGAATGTGTGGCCTATTTCGTGACCGATAGTGGAACCTACGGGCTGGCATGTGGTCGGGTTTATCCACAGCGCACCTATCTTGTCGTCATAGCCGGAGCCGGTTGCGAGCCACTCCGTCTGATACCGCAGGTATATCTCCATCTTGTATCGGTCCAGTTGCGAGCGTCCGCTGTCGGTTTCCACCATGTGCAGCGTTTCCACATTGGTCTTGTAGAAGCGTTCGGCCTTGTCCAGCAGATCGTCAATGTCCACCCTGAGGTTTGAAGGCACTTTGCCTGACTTGGGGTTGTCGCCAAACTCCTTTGCCCAAAACACGATAAAGTGCTCGCTCTCCTTGCTCCGCTTGAACGACCACTGGCTGTCTTCGTCCATAAAGTCCATTGTGCTGAACTCCGATGGTTGGTACACTATGCGTCCTGGGTCGCGGAACATCAGCGCCCCAGGCTGCTTGTCCACTATGCCCGACAGATAGTAGTCGAAATATCCCTTCTCCTGACTTGTCGTGTAGCATCTCACCACCGGCATGGTGCGGCTTGAGCGAAACTCAAGCGAGTCGTAGCCGCTTGTGTCAAACAGTTTGCGGTTGGCAAGAAAACGGTTGTCGTAGCGTATCCACAGTCCATTCTGTCCGTATGCCGGGGCTATGTCTCCCTGAACGGCCATGCCGGCAATGGCCAGCACGGTGCAAAGCAATGTCTTCTTCATCTTATCACCACCTTTCTCTTGCCTATGATGTACAGTCCCTTGCCCAGTTGCCCGTTCTTGGAGTCCACTCGCCGTCCGTCAAGCGTAAATATGCGGTTGTCGCCGGTCTCGTCCGCGCCGTCGGCCTTCACGTTGTCTATGGCGTTGACGGTCTCCGTGCGCTTTTCAAAGCGTATGCCCTCAATGTCGGCGAGGTCAATGCTGCGGTAGTTCACCTTGATTATGCCGTCGGCCACGTAGACCATCGGCAGGCGAAACGAGCCGTCAAGCTTGGTTATGTAACTCTTGTCTCCTGTGGTTGTGGTGGTCATGTAGAACACGTCCACCTCTTCGGCACTGCCCGTTGCGGGCATCGACAGTGCAAACAGCGCACCTGCCGATAGCAGAATCTGTCGTCTGGTTGTCATCGTATGTTATTACTTTTTATTAGGTTAGTGTCATTGCGTCCGGCAAAATTCCCGGTACGCTCATGCGCAAAGGTAGCGTTTTTATGACAAAACCGCAACAAAAACGAGTGAAAACCAAAGACAATCCCGGGACTTCTGCCCCCTTTGCGTTATGAGTCTTCATCGTTTGCGTGTGGTAAGTGCCATAGTTAGCCCTCGCAAGTGCCGTAGTTGGACATTTGGGCAATAGCCTTCGTTTGGCAATGAAACAGGCTTCATCGGCTATCGCAATAGGCTTCGATGGGCAATGAAGCCTATTGCGTTTTCTGAAAAGGCAAGCCCGAAGTCCAATTTTACAGGGCTTCGGGCTGGAAGTTTATGCTCTTTTGAGTTTTACGGACAACAATAATTAGTTATACTGGTAGGTCTTGAGGACAGTGCCAGTGTCGTTATTCAGCCCTCGATACTTGGTGATAGTAATAGAGCCTTTCAAAGAAGGATGGTTGGTGCGGTGTCTTTCATACACCTTGTCGCAGGCGGCGATAACTTCGTTGTCTTTTGAACTTGTACAGTAGATTCCTCCAACAACAGACTCAATGGCTGTCGTGTAGTCGGTGATGGCAAGGGAACTTGAAAATATTTCGGAAAAGTTAGATCCAGCGGCACTTATACTGCCGTTGGCACCGTAACGAATGATGTTTGCTGTCTCGTCGTTCTCGCTGCTGCATGCAGCAAAGGTTACGCACGTCATTGTCATGCAGATTAAGGCAACTGCGGCCATTAGATGCTTCATAATTGAAAATCATTTTGTGCCCGGCATAGTTTCTTCTAAGCCCGGCGGTTAAACATTAAAATAGCTTTATGCTTTTGTTAGGGAGCATATTTTCCCTATTCCTTATAGTTTTTGGATTTGTACGTCCCATAGTCATGGTAGCCAAACTGCCTTAACTCCTCTTCCGTCACTTTCATTAGCTTCTTGTTCTTTAGATTTTCACTTTTTAGAGCCTCCAACCCTGTTTTCATAAAACCAATGTAGAACTGATGTTGTTTTTTGATGAAGAAACAGATTTCCTCGTTTTTAAAAATGCGCTCTACCTCTTCAAGCACTGATTCGCATTTGTTCCGGCATAAATAAAGAGTCATTTGTACGTTATAGTATTGTTGCATACGGGCTTTTTCAAGATCCTCGTTAATCTTGATCATTTTGTCCTTTTCGTTGAAACATTTGCCTACGCACTCAACGAATGCACTGTTGCCAATGCTTTTCCACGTATCAATGTTTGTACAGAAAATATTGGGCGCAGTATTGTCTACGGTAAAAGTGTCGAAAGACATCAAATATTGCACGACTAATTCCAAAGTGTCGTCAGAAACCTTGTCAAGTGTGTTGTCATCGAAATGCTGCCAGACAAGCATATTAATGGAGTCTCTGGCTTCCAGCTTCTTTATCCTTTTTTCTAAGTCTTCGCAAAAGTCGTCAATATTATGAATCACCATCAAGGCGGCAGTCCGTTCCATCTGTTCGTTTTCACTATTGTGTTGACAATACGTTGTGCCGAGGGTTACAATGATGCCGATGATGGTGCCAAGTGTGGCACTCGACGTTTGAATCAAGAAATCAAGGATATTCTTTCGTTCCATATAATCTGTTCCTTTAAAATAGTAGGGCTGTGGTAAAGTAATACCGTCGTCAAAATACAAAATCAGCAATTAACAAGTCGTCTGTCCAATATGTTGCGCCCGAAAGTTAAGTGGCAGATACGGTGTCTCGCTGCACATCGTTTGGAAGGATGCGAAGTGGGACACCGTACGGTTACTATGCAGTGGTCACTTTCAACATTTCAAACCAATTTCCCTTTTTCACATGAGTAATTATTGTAGCGTCTTTATGTATGCCAGACGGGCTTTCTCGCTAGCCTTCCATTTGGCTATCACCTCCTTGGTCTTGTCGCCTGCCCACGCAATGGTCGTTGCAAGGACAAGCACAAGACACAATGTTGTTTTCTTCATGCACTTTGTTTTTTTTGTTTGTGATGGGCTGAAAATCAGTCTAATAAGTCATGTGTTACGTTTCCGGATTTTCAGTAACCGTTTTGTGTGTTCATTTCACTTTGTGCG
>CAVAQY010000035.1:0-27395 GCA_963590865.1 Bacteroidaceae bacterium
GAGGAATCCAGCCCTATCTTTTGCGGGTTCAAAAAGTTTTAGCGGACAGCAATAAATTAGAAAAGTCTATTGTACGAAATTCGTCTATTGTTTTAAACTCATCCCAATTAATACATATAATATCACAACATAAATTCAAGTCAGCAAATAAGTCTAATAATGAAAAGTACTCATCAATGGCATTATACTTCTCAACAAAAAAACCATTTGATTGAAAATTATCAAAAACAGATTTCTGTAAATCATATACTTTAATGTTCTTTCGAAAATAATTGTAGCAAATATTGCAGTCTATCTTATTCATTTTCTGAAACGAGGGAAACAAATCCCCCGTTTCTTTTTCAAATAAATCAATTTTAAAATACTCCATATCTTATTTTTTATAGGCTCTGCACCACTAACGCCTCCGGCATTTCGTTTGCCTTTTGTGAAATTCCAATAGTTTATATGTGGATATTCTTCCAATCAATGGTTCCAACGAGCCCAAAAGTGACTGTTGATTGCAGTCAAGACCTCCAACGACATTCAAAAGGGGAATATTTCGGGATCAGTTGTCGCCGTATCCGCCGTAGTTCTGCTGGTCGTCGGAGCCGCTGTCGTCAGGCTGTTGGCGCTTCTTGCCGTTCATGTTGCCGAAGTTCCACGTCAAGACGAAGTTCACGTGGGGCTTTCTCCAGTTGCGTTGGTGGCGTGTGAAGTCGTCGCTGCTGGTGTATGTGTCCCACTTGCGGCTGTTGAACACGTCGCGGCAGTTTACCGACAGGGCAAGAGCCTTGTTGAAGAATGTCTTGCGCAGGCCAAGGTCGAGGCTTGCGTTGGCCTTGCGGTAGCCCTGTGTCACCACGCTTCGCGAGCGGTAGTTGCCCGTGGCCTGTATGGAAATGCCGTAGGGGAGTGCCACGCTTGCCAGCATACGTGCGTCCCACGAGAAGTTCTCGTCAGAAGCTCCGGTCACCACCTGGTTGTTTATGGCATAGTTGAAGCCGTCCAGTTTGTAGTAGTAGGCGTTGACTGTGGTGGTGAGGTCAAGTATGCGGAACAGTTTGTCTTTGAGTATCAGTTCCAGTCCTGCGCTCTGGCTTTTTGCCACATTCTCGTTTGTGGAGTATATGGTGTCGTTCACGTTGTAGCTGATGCGCTGTATCACGTCGGTAGACGGACGGTAATAGGCTCCGATGGAAAGCGTATGCTCCGGCCAGGTCTTCAGGAAATTGAGCGAAAACGAGTTGGTGTATTCAGGCGTAAGCTCCGGATTACCGAAGGAAATGAGCGAAGCGTCGCGCGTGTCACGGAAACTGTTGAGCTGGCCTCCCCACGGGCGGCGCATTCTGCGGGTGTAGTTCAGTTGCAGTTGTGCCGTTGGCGTGAGTTCGTAGTTGAGGAACAGGCTGGGGAAGAGCTTGAAAAAGTCTTTCTTGAAGGCCGGGTCGCGCTCTGCAAGTCCGTACTCCTGCCAGTAGTCACGGCTCTCGGTATTCACCTTCCAGTATTCTCCGCGCAGTCCGGCCATTGCCCCGAACTTGCCGAACTTGGCGTTTACGGTGGCGTACAGGGCGTGGGTGCTCATCTCATAGATGAACCTGTTGTAGTAGTCCCTGTCCTCTGCGCTGTTAGTTCCGTTCCAGCTGTTCTCGTCTATCCACGACTCCTGCGGCGTGTTCTCACGGGAGTATGTCCCGTTGTAGCCCGCCTCTATCTTCAGCTTGTCGCTTATCTGGTTCTCATAGTCCAGCCTTGTTTCCACCGAACGGTTGTTTATGTACATGGGGCGGTACTGGTAGGAATATTCGGTGGGCTGGCTTCCGTCCATCCATAGTGTACTGTCGCGGTAGTAGTTGTCGTTGTCGCTCTTCCAGGTGTTGTACTCTATGTTGAAGTCCAGCTTGTGTTTCTCGCTGAACTTGTGGGTATAGTCCAGTTCGGCGTGATACATGTTGGACTTGTCCTTGCTGTCCGTACTGCGGAACATCATGCGCGAGTCGGCCGCAGCCCCCACCGTGCCATAGTGATAGGGCGTGAGCGACGTGTTGTCGCGGTTGCCCACCATGGTCATTCCCGACAGTGACAGGTCGTCGTTGTTTGTCATGTGCCACGTGAGTCCAGCACGTGCAAACAGGTTGCCGCCTTTGTTGTTGTTCTCGCTGTAGTAGTTCTGATAAGTGTTGCTGCTTGTGTATACCTGTTCGCTCGACGAGCCTCCCTTGTGCCGGCGTGTCCTGTAGCCCAGATTGGCAAAGGCGTCTATCTTGCCGCTCGAATAGTTGATGTTTGCTCCCGTCTGCCAGCCTCCTCTCGTGTTCATTCCGGCGCGCAGGGAGCCATAGTAGCCGGCCTTGCGGTCACGTTTCAGTATGATGTTGATTATTCCGGCACTTCCCTCCGGGCTGTATTTCGCACTCGGATTGTCAATCACCTCTATGCGTTCTATGCTTTCGGCCGGTATCTGTTGCAGTATCTCGCCCCGGTTGTCGCTCGTCAGGCCGCTCGACTTGCCGTTTATCCACACCTCCACGCTGGTGTTTCCGCGCAGCGACACCTCGCCTTCGGTAGACACTTCCACCGAGGGAATGCTTTCAAGCAAGTCGCTTGCCGAACCTCCGGCGGCAGCTATCATCTGGTCGGCGGTGAAAGTCTTGCGGTCAACCTCCAACTTCATCTGCGAACGCTGGCCTGTCACCTGCACCTCTTTCAGCGCGTGGCTGTCTTCAGACAGGTAGATTGCGGGAAAGGAGGCTTGCTTCTTGGATGCCGACAGGGCAAACTGGCGCGTGAAATTCTTGTAACCCACAAACGAAACGGTTAGTGTGTAGTTGCCGTAGGACAGTCCGTTTATGCTGAACGATCCGCCCTCGTCGGTTATTGCGCCCTTCAGCATCTTTCCGGTGGAGGTCTGTGTCACTTTAACGTTGACAAACTGTAGGGCTTCGTTGGTCTGCTTGTCTATAACCTTGCCCTTTACTGAGCCTTGCGCCATGGCTGAAAGGGTAGTGGCGCAGAGGATAAAAAATAGGAATATACGGTTCATATACTGTGTATGACGTGTTTTCATGGCAAAAGTTTATCGGTTTCCTGATTTGTCACATGTATGTAATGTGTTGAGACGTTGCGGTTGTGCCGCGCCAAGCGGCTTTACGCTCAGTTGCCGCCCACTCTTTGTTTCCACGCCTCATACTCTTTCAGCACCATGGTGCCGTGGTTGTTGTACCAGCTGTAGCCGTTGCGCCGCTCATAGCCTATCTCCGAGAGGTCATACTTTATCACTCCGTCGCGGTCGCACACGAATGGGCGGTTGGTGTCGAGCGTATAAAAACGTCCCCACAGCGGTTCGCATTGTTCGCCGGCGGCACAGTCCACCATGCGCAAGTCCGGCTTTCCGTCGGCGTTGGTGAAGCGTTCAATCTTCTTTCCCTCTATCTTGCTTGTGCGGAACCACTCCACGGCAGCCTCAATGCTGCGCCTTACCTCCGGCGATGGATTGGGTCGAGACATGAGGAAGCGCACAATGCCGATGCTCTCGCCGCCACTTAGCGACGGCAACTCATAGGCTCTGGCCTTGGCTGGCTGCAGGGTTTGTTCGTCGTGTTGCGCACACCACACAGTCAGTTTGCCGTTCTGGCGCACCTGGGTCTTCAGTATGCATTCCACTCCCCGGTTCACGGCCTCCCTTGCCTTGGCCCTTGTGCTGTCGGGAGCAAAGGCGTAAGGTTCCTCGCCCCGTGCCGTTTTGTCCAGCATCCAGAGCACATTCACCATAGCGTCGTCGTTGTAAGTGATGTGGGTGTAGTAGCCTTTTGGTCGTGGCCAGAACTGGGGCCATCCGCCGTTGGCGTATTGCGAACGGAACAGATACTCCATTCCGGCATTGAATCCTTCGAGATAGCGTTTGTCGTGGGTGGCGTTGTAGAGCCGTGCAAGATACCTCAGCTCCGTTGTGGTTGCCCCATTGTCTATGGTGCTCTCGTTGACGTTGCCCTTTTCCGCCTCTACGGCGAGCCGCTCTTTGGCCGTCAACGGGTTCTGCATCTGCACATTCTTTGGCCATCCGCCCGTGGTGTGCTGGTAGAGAAGCACGTTGTCGCCCACCCGTTTGGCCTCCTGCGTGGTGAAAAAGCTGTCGGGATATTTGGCCGCAGCCTTTACCCACTTTACATACTTGACTGTTTCTGACTTAGTAACGTTGCTTTGCGCCGTCATCGTAACGGTTGCCAACAAGGCAAACGCCGCCATGACCAATGTTTTCTTCATAGTTTTATGTAGTTTGGCTAGTTATCGTTTCGTATGCAAAATTAGGTCTTTTCATAGTCACATCTGTTGCATTGACGTATAAAAAAACTGAATGGCTGTGCTTTTCTTAATACGTACAGGTGCGGCCTCGCTGCGCCCGCCCTGTTCTGTTGGGAACTTTGTTCATTCATACGTTGCTTGTTCGGGATGCCTTCGGGATTCGTTCGGGACGCAGCACCAATCCTTCCTTTACTATGCGAAAGCCACCGATTTGACGACGACGACGAAATAAGTTTACCTTTTTAGCGATGTTTAAGCGAATAAAGACTACCTTTGCATAAGTTAGGCTGCACTCGGGCAATCGAGAACGAGTTCTCTTGCCGCTCGTTTGCACTACCTTTGCATAAGTTAGGCTGCACTCGGGCAATTGAGAACGGGTTCTCTTGCCGCACCGCACGCCATGTAACAACGAACAAAAGAAACAACGATTATGATACAGTCAATGACAGGTTACGGCAAGTCGGTCGTAAACTACAAGGGAAAGAAAATCACGGTTGAGGTGAAATCGCTCAACAGCAAAAGCCTTGACCTGATGGCGCGCGTGGCTCCAGCCTATCGCGAAAAGGAGATGGAAATGAGGCAGATGCTGGCCAAAACGCTCGAAAGGGGCAAGGTGGACTTCTGCATCTGGGTGGAGAAAACCGCCGACTCCGACGCCACACCTATCAATGCAAGTCTTGTGGAAAACTACTCCAAGCAGATAAAAGCCATCTCGGCCAGTCTTGGACTGCCCGAGCCGCAAGACTGGTTTGCCACGTTGCTGCGCCTGCCTGACGTGATGGTGAAGACCGAACACGAGGAACTTGACGACGAGGAGTGGCAGGCTGTGAAGACAGCCGTGGTCGACGCCATAGAAAAGCTTGTGGAGTTTCGCAAGCAGGAGGGCGCGGCTCTGCAAAAGAAGTTTGCCGAGAAGATTGACAACATCGAACGCTTGTTGGCGCAGATTGAGCCTTTCGAGAAACAACGCGTGGAGAAGATACGCAGCCGCATAGTGGACGGACTGGCAAGCATACCCGAAGTGGAGTACGACAAGAACCGTCTGGAGCAGGAACTGATATACTACATAGAGAAACTGGACATCAGCGAGGAGAAGCAACGCCTTGCCAATCACCTCAAATATTTCCGCGAGACCATGGACGAAGGCCACGGCCAAGGCAAGAAGCTCGGCTTCATAGCTCAGGAAATGGGACGCGAAATAAACACCACCGGTTCGAAAAGCAATCAGGCAGAGATGCAGAACATTGTGGTGAAGATGAAAGACGAACTGGAACAGATAAAGGAACAGGTGCTCAACGCACTCTAACACACAGGCAAAAGAAGGGAAGCAAGGACATGGAAGGAAAGCTGATAATATTTTCCGCCCCCAGTGGAACGGGCAAAAGTACCATAATAAGCCGACTGATGGAACACGAGGAGCTGCACTTGGCGTTCTCCATATCGTGTACGAGCCGGCCTCCGCGCGGAACAGAACGCAACGGCGTGGAGTATTTTTTTGTCAGTCCCGATGAGTTTCGCGCCAAGATAGAGGCCGGAGAGTTTCTCGAATACGAGGAGGTTTACAAGGACCGGTACTACGGAACGCTGCGTTCGCAGGTTGACAAACAGCTGGCCGAGGGGCAGAACGTGGTGCTCGACATCGACGTGAACGGAGGCTGCCGTGTAAAGGAAGCCTATGCCGACAGGGCGTTGAGCGTGTTCATACAGCCCCCATCGGTGGCTGAGTTGCGCCGGAGACTTGAGAGCCGAGGCACAGATGCACCGGAGGTGATTGAGCAACGGCTCGCCCGTGCCGAGTTTGAACTGGGCATAGCTCCTAAATTCGACCGCATTGTGGTCAACGACGACCTTGACACGGCCGTAAGCAAGGCTCTCCGCATAGTAAAGGACTTCGTTGAGGCCAGGTAATCCGCCGACACTTTCGAAAAATGCTGCACACCGGACTGCTCGGAGGGTCATTCAACCCCATACACAACGGTCACATCGCCATAGCGCGGCGACTGCTTGAGAGCGCCGGGCTTGACGAAGTGTGGTTTATGGTGTCGCCCCAGAATCCTCTGAAGCGACATTGCGACCTGCTGGACGACGGGATGCGGCTCGAACTGGTGCGCCTCGCGCTCGAAGGAGAACCGCACATGGAGGCGTGCGACTACGAGTTCCAGTTGCCACGCCCCTCTTACACATGGAACACCTTGCAACATTTGTCTGCTGACCATCCCGACCGTGATTTCACCTTGCTCATTGGCGGTGACAATGCCGAACACTTTAATCTCTGGCGCAATGCCGACGAGATAGCCAACAGTTACCGTATTGTGGTCTATCCGCGCCCCGACGCCACGCTTGATGCCACACATCTGCCACCCAATGCAATAATTGCCGACACGCCGCTGATGGACATAAGCAGTACGGAGGTGCGCCAAAGGGTGCGCCATGGCCTGCCCATTGACAGCCTTGTGCCGCCAAAGGTGGCGCAAGCCATAGTCCGGCAGGGACTGTATCTGCGGTAATTGCGGGATAGGAAACGCTTTCGGAAGTTCTAAAGGGCGTGGCTCGGAAGTAAAAAGTCCCTTTGACTTGTGGCCAAAAGGACTTTAGAGTTTATAATAAAGTATTTCAGAACTTACAGCAAGGGTGGCAACTGACCCAACTTTATGCCGTTGCTGCCTTTAATCAGTATGTAGCGGCCTTCTGGACGATTGGTTTCGAGGGCTTTCTTCACCTCTTCCACATCCTTGAACTTGCGAAAAGCACAGTCGGTACGGGCAAATTCATCGCCCACGAGCCACACTTCGTCAAGTCCAATGGCCTTGAGGCGGTCGACAATGCGCTGATGTTCCTCGCTGCTCACGTTGCCCAGCTCGCGCATATCGCCGAGTATGGCCATCTTGTGCGGCACTTTCATGTTGCCGAAGTTGTCCAATGCGGCTGCCATACTGGTGGGATTTGCGTTGTAGGCATCCACTATAAGTCTGTTGTGGGCGGTCTTTTCAAACTGTGAACGGCTGTTGCTCGGCTTGTATTCGGCCAGTGCGGCGCACACGTCGGCCTCGTCAATACCGAAATAAACACCTATGCAGGCGGCGGCAAGCATATTATATATGTTGTAACTACCTATCATGCAGGTCTGCACCTCGTGCCATTGGCCGGAAAGGTGACGCCAGCGGAACTTCAGGAACGGCTCGCACGACAACACTTCGCCCGAAACGTTGAGCGAAGAGCCGTTGTCTGTGCCGTATTTCACGAGGTTGAGGCCGTCTGACATTCCCATAAGATGCTCGTTTTCTGCGTGTATGAACACCACGCTGCCATCTCTTCCGCGCAGGAAGTCGTAGAGTTCGCCCTTTGTCCTGACCACACCCTCAAACGAGCCGAAGCCTTGCAAGTGGGCACGCCCCACGTTTGTTATCAGTCCGTAGCCGGGTTCCACGGTCTCCACCAGCGTCTTGATGTCGCCAGGATGACTTGCCCCCATCTCCACTACGGCAATCTCGTGGTCGGAATTGAGGCGGAGCAGGGTCTTTGGCACACCGATGTCGTTGTTGAAGTTGCCCTCTGTGTGCATTACATTGTACTTCTTTGCGAGCACAGCCGACACGAGTTCCTTGGTGGTAGTCTTGCCGTTGGTGCCCGTTATGCCTATTACGGGTATGGAGAACTGTCGTCTGTGGTGGCGTGCAAGCAGCTTCAGCGTGGCCAAACAGTCGTCAACGAGTATGCAACGCGGGTCGTTGGCATATTCAGCCTCATCAACCACAGCCCACGAACAACCCTTTTCGAGTGCGGCGGCGGCAAACTTGTTGCCGTCAAACGAATCGCCTTTCAACGCGAAAAACATAGACCCCTTGGGGCAGTCGCGGCTGTCGGTGGTCACAACGGGGTTGGCTTTGAAGATTTTGTATAGTTCTGCTATTTCCATAACCTTGGTTTTTAACTTTTGCAAAGTTAATGCAAACGAGCGGAATACGGTAGGGTAGCGTACAAAAAGTGGCTTGGCTACGCCTCATAAACCGCCTGTTTACGGTGCGCAAGTATGTCATTTACGAGGCCGAAGTATGGTACTTTCAGGTCGCAAGTGCCATGGTCAGACTCCGTAAACAGGCTCCTTATGAAGCGCAAGCCGATGGTTGTTATGCTTTATTAACCCGACAAATGTTTGCCGTTTGTGGCAAAGTCAGTATTTTAGCGGCCCGAAAAACGCCCTAAAGGGCAACAGAAAGAAAGGTAAAAACGATGAAAAGGATCATGATGGCTGCCGCTCTGATGGCAGCAACGGTGTGCTTCGGAACCAAGGCAAGCGCACAGACAGTAGAGACTAAGGTAAAGAGTGAGTGCTGCAAGGCAGGAACTGAAGTGGCAAAGACTTGCTGCAAGGCTGCTGCGGACACGGCTAAGGCCAAGGCCGCAAAGGCAGAATGCTGCGCAAAGGCTGCAAAAACCAAGGCTACTGCCAAGGCAGCAAAGGCCGGAACGAAGGTTGGGGGTGCGGCCGGAAAAGTACTCAATTCCAAGAAAAAAACAGCAAAGAAAGCAGCTGTTGACGCAACGACAGCAGCCACAACGCAGGTGAAGAGCGCCACGAAGTAAACCGTGACGTGTGGCACAGCAATGCCGAAAGGATATAAAAATGCGCCGGAGAACCAGTCTTCGGCGCATTTTTATGTACCTCTTTACAGCTTTCCTTGTTCCCGGTAAGAGTAGTAGTTGCCGTCGGTTATAACCACGTGGTCGGCCAAATATATGCGCATTGTGTCGGCTGCGGCCTTGACACTCTGCGTAATCCGGTCGTCGTCGCGGCTGGGGGTGGTATTGCCCGACGGATGGTTGTGGCACAACGCTATGACGGTAGAATTGTTTATCAGGGCTTCGCGCATGATTATCCGTACATCCACAGCCGTTTCGCTTATCCCGCCGTGGGATATGCACTGGCTCTTTATGAGCCTGAAGTTGCGGTTCATCAGCAATATCCACGCCTCCTCGGTGTCCAGATCCTGCATTTTCGGGTGCATATAATTGTATATGGCGGTGGCGGAACTGAGGTCGGCGCGCTCCTCTGCCTTCTCCATCTGCCTCCGTTTGCCCAGTTCGCATGCCGCAAGCACGGTGATGGCCTTGGCGGGACCCATTCCATTGTACTTGGTCAGCTCACTTATGCTGCGTTTGCCGAGGGTGTTCAGATTGTTGTTGCAGTCGGCCATGATGCGTTTCATCAGTTCCACGGCACTCTCCCGTGTGGAACCGGAACCAATCAGTATGGCCAGCAGTTCAGCATTGCTCAATGCTGCCGCACCAAGACGTGCCATTTTCTCTCGCGGACGGTCTTCTTCCGCCCACTGGTTAATGTTCAGCTTTTCCATAACGTCCGTTTTCTTAGTCTTTCTGTCGCACGGTTCTGTCACCGTCAGGTCATGGTGAAATTCTACTTGTAGAACGTCTTGTCAAAGGCGTGGAACTCATCGTGGTGCAGCACGCAACGCTTCCACCATGCACTGATAAAGCCGAATCCGTAACCCATCAGTTGCACGAATGCGGCGGCCACGGATATGGCTCCTATCCTGCAACTGCGGTTCTTCTGCGTTGAATCCGCAAACAGCAGCAGGGCGTAGGCAATGATTGGCAGCCACGGGGCGGCGCACAACCAGTACCAACGGTGTGTGTCGCAGTAGGACATGAGCACACGCCCCACCGCAGAAGTGAGCACAAGTGCAATGACACCCACGGTAAAGACCATAGGAAGGAGGTGGACCAGCTTGAGCGATTCGGGATATTTCTTGTAAAGGTTGATGCGCGCTATTCCGCTGTTGTACACTTGGCGGAAAAACTTGCGCAGGTCTGTGCGCCGTTTGTGCCACACCCATGCCTCAGGAAATAGGCGGCATCGGCATCCGGCCTTGAATATCCTTATGCTGAAGTCTATGTCTTCGCCGAAGCGCATGGGCGAAAAACCGCCGAGACGCAGATAAACGTCACGCCTTATGCCCATGTTGAATGAGCGTGGATAGAACTTGTCGAGCTTTTTCTTGCCCCCGCGTATGCCGCCGGTGGTGAAGAAGCTGGTCATGGAGTAGCTTATGGCCTTCTGCGTGTCGGTGAACGACGGGTGAGAACGGTCTGGCCCTCCAAAGGCATCGGCCGGTTCGTGGTCCAGTTCCTTGCTGATGGCCGCAAGGAAACCCTCAGGCAGCACCACGTCGGAGTCGAGTATGATGAGATACTCGCCTTTTGCCCTCTCGGCACCGTAGTTGCGGCTCTGTCCTGGGCCGCTGTTCTGTTTGGCGTAATAGGCCACATTAAGTCTGTCGCAGTATCTTCCAACCACGCTGCGGCAGTCCTTTTGCGACCCGTCTTCAACGATTATCACCTCAAAGTCCTTTTCCGTTTGTCGCGTGAGGCTGTCGAGCAGTTCGTCAACCTCATCGGGACGGTTGTACACGGGTACTATTATGGAGTATTTCATGGGCTTGCCCTTTCTTTATGGATAGCTTTTCGGGGTATAGAACACCCTATAAAAAAGGCGCATGACAAACAGCACCTGGCATCCTCCGGTACTGTATGTCATGCGTCTTCACGGCATAGTCGCCACGGCTGTAGCGGGCTATTATTCCTTTACACGGCTCAGATAGCTGCCGTCGCGTGTGTCAACCTGTATAAGATCGCCCTCGTTGATGAACAGCGGAACGCGTATCTCCACACCCGACTCAAGTGTTGCGGGCTTGGTTGCATTGGTTGCGGTGTCGCCCTTGATGCCCGGCTCGCTGTGAGTCACGCGCAGATTGGTCTTCACCGGCATCTCGGCATACAGTATGGTTCCGTCGGTAGTGTCAGTCACAACTTCCACTATGTCGCTTTCCTTCATATATTCGTGGCCGATTACGAGATCGTTGGCGATAGGTATCTGCTCGTAAGTCTCCTGATTCATGAAGATACGGCCTGTGGGATCCTCATAGAGATACTGGTAGGGACGGCGTTCTATGCGGACGTCCTCAAGTTTGAAGCCCACCTGAAACGTGCGGTCAAGCACTCGTCCGTCGGTAACGTTCTTCAGCTTGGTGTTCATCACCGTGTTTCCCTTGCCGGGCTTTCTGTGCTGGAAGTCAATGCAGACCCATATCTGGTTGTCCAGGCGGATGCATGTTCCCTTTTTGATGTCTTGTGAGTTGATCATGTCTCTTTATAATAATTATGTATATGTTATGCGTTCCCGCTGCGTTTTAATGGGTGCAAAGGTACTTATTTTCCTGAAAAAAGAGTAAAAGGAGAGGCTAAAAAACGCTTATTCCTTTGGAGTTACGAAAAAAATGCGTACTTTTGCAGCCCAAAGTATTGAAGAATAAACAATAAAATAGCAAAGAACGATGAAAAGAACATTCCAGCCCCACAACAGGAGAAGAGTGAACAAGCACGGCTTCCGCGAGAGAATGGCTACAAAGGACGGCCGCCGCGTGTTGGCATCGCGCCGTGCCAAGGGTCGCAAGAAACTGACTGTTTCTGACGAGCACCACGGAAAGTAGTATCCTAGTAGTATCCTGTTAGCGGGACAATCCGTAAAACAAAGGCTAAAAGGAGGGACAAGTCATAGAGACTTGTCCCTTTTTCGTGTGCTTCCCCGAACGGGTTCTTGTGCGTTTGATCATCACGGTTGCTGCTTCCGTATTCAGACACAGCCCTTTGAAACAATAGCAGAGCCGGTCGGGATTGCGATTTCTGCATCCCGTCCGGCTCTGCCTCTGCTTTCAGCCGCAGTTACTGGCTGCGGCACGAATGTCGTTACTTCACTATCTTCTTTCCGTCAACGATATAGATGCCGTGAGGCAGGTTGTCGAGATTTGTGGAATGAACCTGCTGTCCATCGAGTGTGAACACCTTGCCCAGCGACTTCCGTTCCTGTTTTGTTGTGGTCTTGATAGCTGTCACATCGTCCTTGGACATACGTCCGTAGAAGAGCAGACGGAAGTTGTCGAATATGCACCAGTACTTTGAGGGGGCAGAAATGACACTAAGCCCCATCTTGAGCGACTTGCCACTCTCGGTGAGTGTAGTGACTATGCCGTTTTCATACAGTCCTTTAGCAAAATATGCAGCCGCAGCCTCCATATTGTCTGGCACGTACAGGCCGGTGGTTGCCTCTACTTCCCTGCCTTTGCCGATCTTTTGCGATTGCGCATCCTTGCAGATATTGCACAGTTTAACCTTGTCGGAGCCAGCATAGAGATAGCCTGTAATAATGTCGGAGCCGCTCTCGTAAGGCTCATATACGGCGGTGTAGGCTCCGGGACGCTGGAAAGCGTTTGCGCAGAACTTGTATGTGCCGGCGGGAAGTCCGCTGATGGTTTGGTTCATATTGGCGGTTTTTTCATAGAACTCGCCGCAGGAGTTGCCGAGCGTTGGCACTGTAGACCATCCATCGGTGGCATCCATGCCCGGATTGGCCAGCAGATAGGTCAGGTCGAATGGATTTTCAATATCAGTAGGCGTTGCCCCGTTGAGGAAGTCGAGTACAGCATTCTTTACTTCAACCATCAGTTTCTGAGCGTCATACGGAGTCTTGATGTTGTCGGATGCCTGTTCCACGCTGCTGATTGTAGCGTTGGCTTTCTCGTCTGTTCCAGCCACATCCTCTATGTGCTGCACTGCCATGAGCTTCTTGAGCGATGCGAGAGCTTCGTCTATTTGAACTTTCAGTCCGTTGACTGCATACTGCTCTGTCTGGGTCATCTCCTCTTGAGTGAGTATGAGCCACCGTTGGGCTGTTGCGCTGTTGGCTATGTTGAATGTTGTGGCAGCCGTTGCACCGTCAGCACTTGCCTGTAGACATTGGGGCGTCCAGTTGCTTGTTGGGTGTATTAGCCAGTAGCCGCGCTTCTGCGTGTTGGCAGAACCCATCTTCACATCCACGCGTCCCTTCATGAGCTGGAAGTCCTCGCTGCTGGTCGTTGCACCGTTTACCTCCACGGCCTTTATGCCGTTGGTGCCACTGCTTGCATAGCTCATGTAGCGGCCTGTGGCCACGTTGCACAACTGATAGTATTGGTTGCCAGGTGTGAACGTCATGTTCCACGCCGCACTGTCGTTGGCCGCAGCCTCTTCTGCGCTCATCACTCGCCAAACGAGACTGCCTGTTTGGTCGGCCACGAGATACGAACTGAGCAGTCCGCCGTCCTCCGATTCGTTCTTGAGGTAGTATTTCGTCCCGTCTTCTTGGCTGAACGAATAGTATGGCCGGGCAAAGCTCTTCGACGTGTGTTGCAGACCGTCCTCTCCTAAAGCCTGGCATACGAGTCCGTTGCCTATGTAGAGTGCTTCGGTGCCTGTGTCCTCGTGCGCACCGTTGATGCCGTAAGGCCACATATGCTGGTAGTCACCGCTTAGTTGCTCGCTGTCACTGTTGTCCCAGAAGCGGAGTACCTCCGTCACGCGGTCGCCCAACCAAAGACCGGTACCGTAGCCGTCACTGTTGACAGAAGCACGCAGGTTGTGGCGACTCCACTCCGTGTCTGCCCAAGGTATGACACCCACTCCGTGAAGCAACTCGTGCAGAATGGTACCCGTGGACTGATATGATGTGTTGGAACCCACGCTCATCCATCCGCCGTAGGAACATTCGGCCGTGGGCACTCCACTGTTGTAGCCCACGCTTGTGGTAAAGTCGGGTATGGAAGTGAGGTTGTTCCAGTAGTTTACGGCGTTCTTTACCGCCGCCGTTATGCGCGTCAAGGCATCGGCATCTCCACCGCTGCGTATTGTGTAGGATATTTTCCCCATGGGGACGGTGCTGAACTTTATCACGTCACCGTAGCCCACTTGCCGTCCTTTGGTTATGGCATAGGCTCTCATGTAGTACATCGTAGCTGGGAGAAGCTGCTCCAGGCGGTATATTTTTCCATTATTGTCAAGATACTTTGTGGTGCGGTTATCGTCGATGGTTGGGGTGTCATTCTCAGCCCAGCAGATGCCCTGCTCAACGATGTCGCTGCCTGTGGCTGTCATACGTGCAAAGGCCATCGTTGCTCCGCGTGCAAAGCGCGAATCAGTAGTTACTGTTGGCACATCGCCTGTCGGATTTTTCCAGAGATAGGCTTCCATGGCGGAGTTGAGGCTTTCTATAGCTGCCTTTACGCCCTCTATCGAAGCGTTGTCGTCGGCCTTGGTGGCCTTGGCGGCGTCTATGGCAGTCTTCAGAGCTACAGCATCGTTGCCCGAGCCGTTTCCGTAGAGACTTTCAGCCTCCGTTATCACTGGCGAGAGTTTGTCTTTCCACATGTCCACGTCAACCTTGCCAATGGGAGTGTCACGCAACAGTTTTATGAAGTCCACCACGATCTTGGCCGAATTGCCCGAACCCTGGCCACCGGCTTGGTATCCAATCTGGATGTTGCCGGCCGTTGCAGCCGTTATTTCAAACCACACGGTGTCGGTAACCCATGTCTGAGTGGGAAACTCGCTGACTTTCGACAGTATGGCCGTCCCTCTGTCAGGCAGCCACCCCATCTTGCTCGTGCCTACAGTGCTTGTGCCACAGTTGTACACCGCCGACACCAGACCGTACTTGCCGGCCGGCAGAGTGACCTGCTGTTCATAGAGCATCGACTGTGTCCATCCCGTGCTCAGAGCCAGACATCCGCCATTGGCTGTGCCGTCATATCCCGTGGCCGGTACAGCCACACCATTGAATGTCTTGGCGGTACCGAACTGGTAAACGCCCGTGATGGTATAGTTCACGCTGATGTTTTTTGTCCATCCGTCAATCTCAAGTATCTCCTGAGCCACGTTCCCCTCATCGCCGACCTTGTAGTCGTAATTGGAATCAAAGCCTGTGTTTTGCAGATAGTCGCCACTTATGTCATGGTAGTCATCGGCTGCCACCGGCAAAACGGCACAACAAGTCAATAGGAATGTCAAGATAGTTTTTCGCATAATAATAAGTTATAGTTGTTAGATTTCTGTTATTCAGTGTGCAAATATAGTCAAAAAATCACGAGAAGCACTGCCCTTTCCCATGTTTTGCGCCACATGCACAATGCTGTTTCCTTTGTTTTTCGAGAAAAACAAAGGCCATTAGGGCGTAGCGGCTGTGAAGTATTAATGGAAGTTCTTTATTGTAGTTACAAAATCCACTTCCGGTTGTATCAACAACCTGTTTTCAAAAACCGCAAAGAGTCTGTTTACAGCCCGTAAAGGGGTCAGACCTCAAATGGTTCAGCAGTCAGGCACTTAAGGTTTTTCTGCAACTGTCCAGTGCTGCTTGCACCAATCAGCACCGATGTTACACCGCGATGTTGGAGTATCCACGCCAATGCCATTTCGGCAAGTGTTTCCCCACGCTTCTCAGCCTGTGCATTCCACTGCTGCAACTGGGCGAGCAGTTCGGGCGTAAGCATCTCCGGACGCAGAAATTTGGCCTTTGACATACGACTGTCTTCTGGTATTCCGTTGAGGTAACGGTCGGTCAGCAGTCCCTGAGCCAATGGGGAGAAAGATATAAAGCCCACGCCTTCGCGCATGCATTCGTCTATTATTCCCTCTTCAACAGGGGCGCGGTCAATCAGATTGAGCCTCCCCTGATAAATCAGCAACGGCACATCACGTTCTTTAAGGTATGGAATGGCCACCTTGAGTGCATGGAGCGGCCAGCGTGAGATGCCGACATAGAGAGCTTTTCCGGCGTGCACGATGTCCACAAGAGCCTGAAGAGTCTCCTCAAGTGGCGTTTCGGGGTCGTAGCGATGACTGTAGAATAGGTCCACATAGTCAAGTTTCATCCTCTGGAGACTCTGGTCGAGGCTCGCCATGAGATACTTTCGTGAACCCCAGTTGCCGTATGGCCCGGGCCACATGTCATATCCTGCCTTGCTACTGATGAACAGTTCGTCGCGGTATGGACGGAAATCATCGTCGAGCAGTCGTCCTAAGGTTTCTTCCGCACTGCCATAAGGAGGACCGTAGTTGTTCGCAAGGTCGAAATGCGTTATTCCGTGGTCGAAAGCATAGCGGGCTATCTCACGGCAACGGGCGTAGTCGTCAACGCCACCGAAGTTGTGCCAGAAGCCAAGGCTCACTTTGGGCAGTAGCACACCGCTATTTCCGCATCGTTTGTACTCCATCGCACCGTCGTAGCGGAGCTTGTCTGCAACGTATTCCTGCATGGTTTTTCCTCCTGATTGTGGTTAGTTCGGCCACGGAAAGCCGGGGTTAGTTTATCTTTGAAGTCATAGGATTGCGCACTCCACGGTAGCCTTTGAGAAAGGCTTTTGCCGAACCGAAGCTGAGAAACATATCGAGGCGCACCGGTATATGGTTGGAATCATCGGTGACATAGAAGCGCAACAGTTCATGGTTTTTGCCGTCTTCGCGTTCGATGAACGAGAATACGAGGCAACGGAACTTCTCGTTGCTGCCTTCTACCTTAAAGTTTTCCTTGCCACGGAACTTAAGCCATGAGTTGGAAAGATGCTTCGCATCACTGATGGGCATCGGTATATTGTTGCCAACCTTCATGTTTGAAGCATCGAAATTGCGTGCACGCAGGAAGATACTCATCATGTCGTATATACAATCGCGGTATTCCGACTGTTTCCAGAAGTGGCTCCCGTCGTTCTCTATGCGGTGTTGGCGCATATGGCAGTTGCCTTTGGGATAACTGTACCAGATTTCGTCTACATAATACCGCTTGCCTTCACGCGCCCCTTTCCTGAAATACAGTGGCGAAAGATCCTTTGAGCAGTAGGAAAGCAGTGTGTCGCGCATGGTGAAGAACTTGTCGAGTTTGTTGTTGCCACGGGTTATGAGGCTTGTGCGGTAGGCTTGCTGCCCGTCATAGGTGGACAAGTATGTGCTCATTGAGGCGGTGCCTACCTTGGCCCACACGAATTTCCAGTTGAAATACAGGTCATAGTACAGAAATTCGCCTGACTTGAAGGCTGTATTTTCTATTCCGCACTGTGCGGAGATGCGTGTTGTAGCCATCAGTATGAGCATGGTCATGGCTAAAAATCTTGCTTTCATTGGCGTATTCCTTTCATCGTTTTGGTTGTTGTATGCCGAGACTCTGTGCTCTTTCGGCATTCCTGTTGCGCTGTTTCTTGTCTTTGTCAGGCTTTTGCTTGGTTATCGCTCCCGGTTTCTGCCTCTCCGCAGGTGTGGAGTTCAAGTTCCATCCTATGGTTACGTCCCACTTGGCCTTGCACTCCACGGCTTTCGGATAGTAGTATACGGTTTCCGGTTGAAGTCCGGCATAGTAGTCGCCGGTGTCCCAGATGCCGTTTCCGTTGGTATCGGAGAATGCCCGGAGATAGTATGTGCCCGGAGTTACATAGAAGAACTCGGCTTGCCCGTTGCTCACTACCGCCTGTTTCACAGGTGCGTCTGAAGTGTTGAGCAGCTGTATTATTATGGTCGATGTGTCTCCTGCGGTAGCAGTCGTTTCGACAACAAGCGAGCTGAAGGCATCGTCCTGCTGTACCTGTATACCTTTCTTAATGGGTTTCGACACAAGTCCGTACAGGTCTTCAAATGCGGCGGAGTCTATTTCAAGGCTGTACTCTATGCCCGGTCTCCATTCAGCGCGCAGCATATATTCGCGCAGCCGCCCCTCTATGGGTTTGAACTCACAACGTGCATTGTACCAGAGCGAGTCGTGCTTGGAGTAAAGGTGTATGGCCGATGTGTCGCAACGGGAGAGCGGAGACGGCATTTTTATGACTATATTCTGGTCGGGAGCCATGGCAGACGGTGCGTTTATGTTCGGCTCCAGCGACTTCACAGGCATTATCGAGTCATAAGGCTCGCCCTTTTTCTTGGCTTTCTCAATGTTCTTGCGCCATTTTTCTTCTTCTTTTGCCTTCTCCTTCAACCGCTTGGCATACGAAACCTTGGGAACAAACTCCACGGTGTCTGTCTTGCTCATCAGTGTTCCCGTGGTGTCAGTGGTCATATATGTGGCCTCTATGCGCAGTGTGTCATTGTTTATCAGTGCTGAGTCGCTCATCCAGTAGGTCACGGTGTCGAGCTTTTCGCTTGCTTCCGTTATGAACTTGCCTTCGGAATCGAAGTTCAGACCGCGCAAAATAGGCAGGTCTGTGTCACCATAGCTGAAGTAGAAAGCTATTCTTTCGGGCGCTTCTCTCGTAGTTTTCAGCAGATAACGGTCGGTTTGCGGCACGGTGAACGCCCTTAAAACGATGTTGTCGGGATAGAAATGAGTGTAGTTGACGCGCGAAATGGAGTCAATGCGCAGTGTGTCGCGCCAGATGGTGTCCTGCCGTATGTCGGGTTTGCTGTACGGTTCAAACGTTTCCTTGCTGAAAGCAAGCGTTTCGCTCTTCTGACTGTACATATAGTTGCCGTCAGCGTCCTGCAAAGCATAGGCACGGTATATGCCCGGTGCCACTCCCTTGACCACAAACCGCCCGCGGCTGTCGGTACGAGCCACGCGAACCATCGGTTTGGTGAGAAAAGCTGTGTCGCTCAAGTCATTGTAAAGACCGACAAGGATGCCCTTTATCGGCTCCAGATTGGATGCGTTGAGCACATATCCAGACACCTCGAGAGTGTCTATGTGTCCGCCGGTGGCAAAGCTGTAGGTGTAATTGCCCATCGGGTTGCCCTCATTGTTGTCGGATATGGCATCCGAAAAGTCAATCGTATAGGTGGTATTTGACTTCAGCGAATCTTTGATGTCCACTATTATGCGCTTGCCCGATGCCTTCACTTCGGGCATTTCAAGCTGTGGCGGCGACACGGTGACCTTGTTGTTGGCATCCTCGAGCTTGATAAACTCATTGAAGTTGATGATAACCTTGCGCGACTTGACGTTTGTGGCCTTGTCCGCTGGTGAGCTGCCCACAACATACGGCGGAGTGTCGTCATACCAACCACCGTCCGGTTGCCCCATGCGGGCACATCCCGACACCAGTGCCGTCAGTATGGCGCAACACACCGTGCCAACCACAAGGCAAAGCGTTGTGGTTGCCGAACGTTTCGTGGCTGTACACCCTTTGCGAGAGGTTATTTGCATGAGTTCATCGTTAGCAATTGCTCTATCGTTTCACGGCTGTTGCTCAGGCGCGGTACCTTGTGCTGTCCTCCAAGTTTACCTTTTGCCTTGAGCCAGTCATTGAAAAGTCCCTTGCGGGCGGGCACTATTTCGAGCGGTTGTAAGGTGATATTCTTGTACCGTTTGGCCTCATAGTCGCTGTTAAGTTCCTGCAAGCGAGTGTCAAGTAGCCGTGTGAATTCGCTGAGATTGGCCGGTGGTGTGGAAAACTCGATGAGCCACTGGTGGCGACACTTGCCTTTGTCGTCCATAAACACTGGGGCAGCGGTATAGTCGAGTACACTTGCTCCCGTCTGGGCGCATGCATAGGCAAGCCCTTGCTCGGCGTTGTCGACGATAAGTTCCTCGCCAAAAGCGTTGATGAAGTGCTTTGTGCGTCCGGTAATGGTGAATTTGTAGGGATTGGTAGACGTGAAGCAGACCGTGTCTCCGAGGATGTATCGCCACAAACCGCACGATGTGGATATGACCATGGCGTAGTTGCGTCCTGTTTCTACGCCCCACAGTGGAACCACGGTGGGGTTGTCGGTGCCAAACTCGTCCATCGGGATAAATTCATAGAACACACCGTAGTCGAGCATGAGCAGCATGGCCTTGTCCGTTGGGTCGTCCTGCAATCCGAAGAAGCCCTCACTTGCGTTGTAAGTCTCCATATAGTGCATTCCGGGCGACTGTATCAGTTGCTCGTACTGCTTGCGGTAGGGGGTGAAAGCCACTCCTCCGTGAAAGAAAACCTCAAGGTTCGGCCAGACTTCCTCAAGGTGTTGCTTGCCTGAAAGCTCCATCACGCGGCTCAATACCGACAGCATCCACGACGGCACGCCGCTGATGTTGGTTACATTCTTGTGCATTGTCTCGCGGGCAATGCGGTCGCGCTTCACCTCAAAGTCGGACAGCAGTGCCGTGCGTTTGTTAGGTACACGCACAAGGTTGGCCAATGGGTTGATGTTCTCTATGAGTATTGCGCTTAAGTCACCCACAAGACTTCCGGCGACATTATAATTGGGTGAGTGGCTTCCGCCGAGTATCAGACTGCGCCCGTCGAACAACCGGCTTTTGGGATTGTTCCGCAGATAGAGAGCTACGCAGTCTTTGCCGCCCTTGTAGTGCATGTTGCGCAGTCCATCGTCGCTTACGGGTATGAACTTGCTTTTGTCATTAGTCGTTCCCGACGACTTTGCATACCATTTCACGCGTCCTTTCCACAGTATGTCACTCTCTCCGTGGCGCATACGGTCTATGTCGCCTTTAAGTTCTTCATAAGTGTTTACGGGGGTGTTCCGTGTGAAATCTTCGTAGCTGTTGGTCGTTCCGAACAGATGTTCACGTCCGTATTCTGTGTCTTTGGCAGTGTCAAGCAGATGTGCAAGTACTTTCCGTTGAAGTGCCTCACCGCCGCTGATGTGCTGCTCAAGTTCCTTTTGACGGGACTTGAACACATTGGTTATTATCCGAGTCAAACTCATTTTAAAAGAGTAGTATTACGTTGCAAAGGTATGGAAACTTTTTGTAACCAATGAACATTCCACAACATTTAAGCGGCGTAGCGATGAAGCAGATGTCATCGCTACGCCGCTTAAATGCTGTCTTTCCGTGTTCCGTACCGGACTATTCCTCGCTGAATGCTTTTGCTTCGGCTTCAGCAATGATGTCCTCCCTTGACGGCTCTTTTGGATCGGAGGTTATGTCCGACAGGTCGAACTCATCGTTTGAGATGACCTCTTCACGCCTTATGCTATCTGCTTCCCGTTTCCTGCGTTCCTTTTCGGGCTTTGGCATTTGCTCTTCCGGCCGTTTGGGGGTGTCGGTATTTGTCGTTATTATAAAGTTGTTGTTCTCTTCCGTGTCAGGAACTGTCTGCACTGGCTCTTCCTCCATCTTGGTCCGGTCGCCTTTGGCTGCAAACACAGCGTCTATGAATTGCGGTTCACGCCGTAACTTTTGCAGCGTGAGTTTTGATGCCAACTGCTGGCTTTCCTTCTTGGAGTAACCCTTGCCTATGCCGCCCTCAAGTCCTTCTATTACCGCACGGTAGCAGAAAACGGGACTACTGTCCTTTTCTTTGTGCTGCTCGACAAGCTTGAAGTCAAGACGGACACGATTTTTCTGACTCCACTCGATCAGCTTGCTCTTGAAGTTCACTTCCTTGTAGGCCACCTTGTCGATGTTGATCAGACGGTCAAGTATGCGTTTCTGCATGAACCTCATGCAAGCACCATAGCCGCGGTCAAGGTATATTGCACCCACGAGTGCTTCGAAGGCGTTGCCTCCCATGTAACTGTTGTGCGTGGTGGTTTGTCCGGACGAGAGCACCAACTGGCAGATGCCCATCTCCTGAGCCAGCTTGTTTAGCGTGTCGCGTTGCACGAGTTTGCTGCGCGTATTTGTCAGAAAGCCTTCGCGCTTGCCCTCAAAATGACGGTAGACAATGTCTCCCACCACCGCATCGAGTATTGCATCACCTAAGAACTCAAGCCTTTCGTTGTTCAGAGGACGCCCCTTGGCGTTGCGGCGCGCCACACTCTTGTGCATCAATGCCAGTTTGTAGTACTGGATATTTCTGGGATAGAAGCCAAGAACGTTGTAGAGGGCAGAAAAAAGCTCCTTCTCCTTGCGGAAAGGGAGCCTTAATCTGTCTATGAAACTGTATATGTCAATCAACATATTTCTTGAATATCACACAGGCATTGTGACCGCCGAAGCCGAACGTGTTGCTCAGTGCGGCACGCACTTCACGCTTCTGTGCCTTGTTGAACGTGTAGTTCAGTTTGTAGTCAATCTGCTCGTCGTCGTCGCCCTCTTCGTGGTTGATCGTGGGCGGTACGATGTCGTTCTTCACGGAAAGCACTGAAACCATGGCCTCCACCGCTCCGGCTGCGCCGAGCAAGTGACCCGTCATTGACTTCGTCGAACTTATGTTGAGCTTGTATGCTGCGTCGCCAAACACTTCCTTGATGGCTTTCATCTCCGACACGTCACCCACGGGAGTCGATGTGCCGTGTACGTTGATGTAGTCGATGTCCTCGGGCTTCATTCCGGCGTCGTCGAGGGCGTTCTTCATCACGAGGCATGCGCCAAGTCCCTCGGGGTGCGAGGCTGTTATGTGGTGTGCGTCGGCACTCATGCCCTCGCCCACCATCTCGGCGTAGATTTTGGCTCCGCGGGCTTTGGCGTGCTCAAGTTCTTCAAGAATGAGGCAGCCTGCACCTTCGCCCATCACAAATCCGTCGCGGCTTGCGCTGAACGGACGTGAGGCGTGTTCGGGATCGTCGTTGCGCGTTGAGAGAGCGTGCATGGCGTTGAAACCTCCCACACCACAGGCGCATATTGCGGCCTCTGCTCCACCTGCGACGATGGCGCTGGCCTTGCCGAGACGTATCAGATTGAATGCGTCACCCAAGGCGTTGGTCGAAGATGCACAAGCCGATGTGGTGGCATAGTTGGGTCCGTGGAGTCCGAAGCGTATTGAAATCTGTCCGGCGGCTATGTCGGCAATCATCTTGGGGATGAAGAACGGGTTGAACTTGGGACCGTCAGCCTCGTGCTGACCATAGTATTTCACTTCGTCCTCGAAAGTCTTGATACCTCCGATGCCTACTCCGAAAATCACTCCGATACGGTTTTTGTCTTCCGTGTCGAGGTCAAGCGCAGAGTCTTTTACGGCCTGTGTTGCTGCAACGATGGCCAGCTGTGTGTAGCGGTCCATCTTGCGTGCTTCCTTGCGGTCGATGTATTCGTTGATGTTCAGTCCTTTCACCTCACAGGCGAACTGGGTCTTGAACTGTGATGCGTCAAACAGTGTGATTGGTGTAGCTCCGCTTACTCCTGCAAGAAGGTTGGCCCATGTCTCTTCGGGATTGTTGCCAACGGGAGTGACGGCACCCATACCTGTCACGACAACTCTTTTCAATTCCATAAGATAAAGTCAAAAAATAAAATTTTGGCGTTTGGCGTTTTTAGCGAAGTATGTAGTTATTCACCGGTGAAAACCCGCTAAACGCCAAACGCCAAACGCTCAAACGTAATGTCTGTAATGTGGAGATTATTTTGCGTTCTCCTCGATGTACTTGATGGCATCGCCAACTGTGGCAATCTGCTCAGACTTGTCGTCGGGGATAGAAACGCCAAAAGCCTTCTCGAACTCCATGATGAGCTCTACGGTATCCAAAGAATCGGCACCAAGGTCGTTTGTGAAACTTGCTTCAGGCTTTACTTCTGCTTCGTCCACGCCAAGTTTGTCAACGATGATAGCCTTTACTTTTGATTCGATTTCTGACATGATCTTAATTTTTAAAGTGTTAATAATAATTCTATGTTCAAAAAAATTCGGTTGCAAAGTAACTACATTTTATCCACCTATGCAAATTATTTCTGCAAAAAGCACCGTTTTTTGCACACATCGCTATGGTTTGTGCAATGCCGAAAGCGTGCTTTTTGACATTGTTTATGCTATTTTCGCCTTGCTGTTGTGGTGGAGTTGAAGTGTTGTTCCGTTCGGGTTGCGTTTTGTAACCGTTCGGGCTGTGGGTCGCAAATTACCCCTATGCGATGTCAACCTTAATTATGAGGTTGCCATGTTGTACGACCATAGTTGCTATGAACGTACAACATGGAGTAGTATAGTTGTACGACATGAAGGTGCATAGTCGTACAACATGATTTTTACTCTATCCTGCACACATGATTCCATGCCTTTTTCCTTCACTAAAATGAATGTGCGATGAACAGTTATGAATGAGGTGTAAACGCTTGTGAACGCCTTCTTTCCCATATACCTTTGCAACGTCATTCAGAGACAATCTGTAGTCAACGTGATTCAGAATCACATTGACTGTATTGTAACTGTTCAGTGCTTGGGCTACCGCTGAACAGTTACCCCTGCCGCTGTATATTATAATAATGTGTAAAAATATGGAGGAAAAGCGCATGGCAAATGCCGTATTAAGTGTGTTTTTTACTACCTTTGCGAAGCGGCAGGCGATGTTCGGAGGTATGAAGACTGGATTTCTTCGCAGCTCGCTTGCACTCCTTTCGCAAAAAAATAAGGCGGCAATTCTTGCAGGGAACCGCCTATTGGCCTAATGAATATACACTAATTTATCAACAACAATCATTCAGATGAGACATTTATTATCAACATTGGCGATGTCGTTGGCCGTGTCGCTGACGGCTTATGCGGAGACTTTCACTGTGAAATCGCCCGACGGGCAACTGGTAGTGGCGGTTGACAACACCGACGGTCGCATGGCCTACAACGTGAAGTATGCCGGAAAGCAGATGGTGGAAAGCTCTGCGCTCGGGCTGAAAGCCAGCATCGGCGACTTCACAACAGGCCTCAGCGTGAGCAAATCTGCCACAAAGACCATCGACGAGACCTACTCCATGCGCGGCACAAAAGCATCATCGGTACACTATGTGGCCAATGAGCTTAGTGTGGACTGCGAGAATGCGAAGCGTCAGCCGATGACAGTCGTGTTTCGGGTGAGCAATAACGACGTGGCTTTCCGCTACGTTTTTCCGCAGAAAGGCGAGACCTCGTGCATGATAGTAACAGAAGAGGCTACGTCATTCCGTCTGCCGCAGCAGACCACGACGTTCATTTGTCCGCAGTCGAAAGCCATGGGCGGATGGAAGCGCACCAAACCGAGCTATGAGGAGGAATACACTCCCGACGCTCCGATGGCCGCAAAGTCAAAGTACGGCACTGGCTACACTTTCCCGTGTCTGTTCCGCGTGGGCACAGACGGTTGGGTTCTCGTGAGCGAAACGGGCACCAATGGCAGCTATGCCGGCTGCCGTTTGGCCGACTACGATGTGCAGAAGGGCTACCAAGTGGTGTTTCCAATGAAGGGAGAGGCCAACGGATGGGGCTCGGCCGAACCTTCGCTCACGTTGCCCGGTGCAACTCCATGGCGCACCATAACTGTCGGCTCCACACCGAAACCCATTGTAGAGACTACGGTGGCCTATGATGTGGTGGAACAACAGTATGAACCATCGCAGGAATACAAACCAGGACGTTACACATGGAGCTGGCTTATCTGGCAGGACAACTCGGTGAACTATGCCGACCAAGTGAAGTTCATCGACGTGGCCGCAGCAATGGGCTACGAATATTGTCTCGTTGACGGTTTGTGGGATGCTCAAATAGGCCGCGAACGCATCGTTGAGCTTAGCCGCTATGCGCAGAGCAAGGGCGTGAGTCTGCTGCTGTGGTACAACAGCAACGGCTTTCAGAATGATGCGCCGCAGGGACCCAAGAACTGCATGAACACTTCGGTGGCACGCAAAAAGGAAATGGCGTGGATGAAGAGCATCGGAGTGAAGGGCATAAAGGTGGACTTCTTCGGTGGAGACAAGCAGCACACCATGCAACTCTATGAGGATATTCTCAGCGATGCCAACGACTACGGGCTGCAAGTGATATTCCACGGATGCACACTGCCGCGCGGCTGGGAGCGTATGTATCCCAATTTCGTGGCCTCGGAGGCTGTGCTGGCCTCGGAGAACACCATGTTCAGTGAGCATCACGCACAGCGCGAGTCGTTTGAACTGACCATGCACCCCTTCTGCCGCAACACTGTAGCGTCCATGGACTGGGGAGGCACGATAATGAACAAGTACTTGTCGAAGGACAACAAGAGCCGTCACCGCCGCTACACGTCCGATGTGTTTGAGATGGCCGCTGCCATAGTCAACCAGAGCAGCGTGCAGTGCATAGCCGTACAGCCCAACAACCTCACTGAACTGCCGCAGGTGGAACTCGACTTCCTCAAGTCCGTGCCCACAGTGTGGGACGAGACGTGCTTCATTGACGGCTATCCCGGACAATACATCGTCATTGCGCGCCGCCACGGCACCGACTGGTATGTGGCAGGACTTAACGCTACGGGCAAGGAACTGAAGCTTGAACTTGACCTCCCGATGTTCGCCGGACACACAGTGGCCGTGTATAACGACAAAGCCGTCAAGGACAGCCTCTGGCCAACTACGGTTTTGAAAAATGCAAAGGTGGGTAAAAACGGCAAAATCAAGGTGTCCATGCTCCACAACGGAGGCTTGATTATCAAGTGACGACGGTTGCTTCAGCTTGTCTGAAGCCCTGGCTTTAACACCCTTCTCTCCTCCTTTTCAATGAACAGGAAGGAGAGAAGGGTGTTAAGTTTCGGACTTGAGAATTCAGACAGTGTAAATGCACCGGATATTAGATATTCCGTACTGCCATTTACAATATAGCATATTGTGAAATGGCATATTCAGTGGCCTAAAAACAAGTATTGCTGTCCGCTAAAACGCAATAGGCTTTGCTGACCATCGAAGCCGACTTCGTCTGGCAATGAAGTATAGCTTCATGTGCCAATGAAGTATAGCTTCATGTGCCAATGAAGTATAGCCTCATGTGCCGATGAGGTATGGTTTCGTTGTCTGATGAGGTATGGCCTTGATGTTCTTTTTGAGTTTTAGCGGACAGCAATAAAAAACAAGGCATTTATTTAAGGCCTTATTTACTTTGGCGCAACCCTAAAAAGAGGCTTCTGAAATCTCATTCAGAAGCCTCTTGCTGAGTGAGAGGGATACGCCCCTCCCGGTACGCTGGTTTTCAATGTCGGCATAATCGCCCGCTCTGCCATCTCTCCTTGAAATGCGCTGTAGGTCGAAAGACAGAATAGTGCACACCGACGGATTATCTGTCTGCTACTGCACGGATGTTGTAGCCATAGTAGATGGGGGTGCTGGTGATTTCGTATCTGCTTCCGTAATTCGTATCCGTCTGCATACAGTTCATATAAATGGCAGCGCGCTTATCATTGATGGTTGAGTAATCTGTTGTGCTCGTCCAGTAGTCGGCTTCGGGATACCGATCACTAGGACCAGCAGACAACGAGCTTCCATTCATGACGCCGCTTGCTGGTAAGATGATGTATTGGTTGTCAGAATTGCTCTTGTTATAGAAGCGTACGTAGTATCTGTTTTTGGGACTTGTAGCTTGCTCTATATATTTGTAACTCCATTCTCTTGACACATTACTGCTTTTGAACAATTCATTGAAGTCCTCCTGTGT
>CAVAQY010000036.1:0-26680 GCA_963590865.1 Bacteroidaceae bacterium
TTCTTCGTTGCTTCTTCTATATTAGCCTTGACGATAGCCAAGTGATTCAACTCGTCCTCGAAATCATCGCCAAACTGGTTGGCAATAACATCAATTACCTCTTGTATTTTGTTTGACTGCTCAATAAGCAAGTCTTTTTTATTCTGTTCCATCATTTCTTTTTGTTTTCCAAAGTTTTTTTCTGTTCGCTTGCCAATCTGCGTTCTACTTTCTTCACATCTTCAGCAGCAGGAAAGTTCTCCGGAACTATGCCACGTTGCACAAGCATATCCCGACGGCAGCATTGTTGGCAATGTGTTCCTGGCTTATACGGCTTTCACCTTGCAGGTCTTTCGTCTGCACATTTACACTTTTCATTTCGGCAGCAAAATCATTGGCTTTTATGCTGATGGTGGGAAGGAAGTCTGCCAATTTACGTGGGTCTCCATTTTAAGCGACAAGGTAGCAGGCATAGCGTGTAAGCATGATGTCATCTATCTGACGCTCAGCACCAGAACCAAATACAACCATTTTGCTGATATCAGCAAAATGGTCTTTTATATCGTGACCTACATTCTTGCATGATTCTTTTGCTTTATCAATGACGTTTATAAAATTTCGCCATTGGGTATATCCCAACAAAGAACACAATTCCCTTGCGCTCCAACATTCTACATCATTGAAAACGCAGGATACTTGTTCAAACTGGGAGAACAATGCCTGTATTTCTTCTTTCTTCATTCTGTCTTGTATTTCAAGTTTGCTTGTCAGTCTACATTTTCCTCTCTAAGAAGGTCGGTGACCTCCACTCCAAGGAGTTTGGCAGTCTTCATCAAACTCCCCAAATCAGGTTGGGAAGTATTTGTGCACCACTTAGATATGGTGGTCTGGTCTTTGCCAAGTTGCTCCGCTAACCATTTGTTTGTTTTCTTCTTGTCAGCCAGGACAACTTTAATCCTGTTAAGGTCTTTGTTTGCCATATGCAATTATGTTTATTGGCAAAAGTACTCAAAAAATTCCGGAGCATTCTAAATCGGTCTAATATTTGTGGTGATTTGGCAAAATAATGATTTATTCTCAATGTCAGACGTCAAAAGAAGGTTTTGATTGCAGTCAACAGTCATTTTCATGTTCGGTTGAAGGTCTTGATTCAAGTTTCTTTTGTCTACAAATTGCGAAAAAACCTGTTGATTTCCGTTTTTGACCAATGTTGCCTTTTAGGGCGGTAATTTACTCAAGTTTCGGTTTTAGATTTTTTGAACACGATTGGTGCGGCGCCTTTGGCTAACTGAGTTCGCTCCTGCGTAGTAGGTGCGGTGTCCTCACCGCATCCCTTCGTGCAAATAATGCATATCCAATAACTTCAGGAACAAAAAAATGGATTGCGTGAGACCAATAGTGTAATAATCCGGCAAAAATGGCGTTATACAATATGTGTTGAAGAAACGTTTATATACCGTACTTCTGCTGTTGCTTGCCGTGGCTATGCGTGTTGCGGCCCAGTACGACCCGTCGTTTTCCCACTACTGGGCGATGGAGCCGTCGTACAATCCTGCCGCGGTGGGCAAAGAGGCCAAGATAAACGTAGTGGGAGCCTATGCCATGACACTCACAGGCTTTGAAAACAATCCGCGCACGATGTATTTCGGCGGCGATTTGCCGTTTCTGTTCTTGAAAAACTATCATGGCGTGGGCGCGCAGTTCGTCAACGACGAGATAGGACTGTTCTCCCACAAGAAGTTTGCCGTGCAGTATGCCTATAAGCACAAGCTGTTCGGCGGCATGATAAGTGCCGGAGTGCAAGTGGGATTTCTGAGCGAAGCGTTCGACGGTTCAAAGGTTGACACCGAAACACCCAACGACCCGGCTTTTCCCACATCGGCTGTAACGGGTACGGGGTTTGACCTCGGTGCAGGACTGTACTACACCCACCGCAGTTGGTATGCTGGAGTGTCGGCCCAGCACCTTAATTCTCCCGTCATTGAGTTAGGGGAGACGCAGAATTTCAAGATAGATCCCACATATTATTTGACGGGAGGATACAATATTAAACTAAGGAATCCGTTTCTAACAATACACCCGTCGATGCTTGCGAGAACCGACGGCACGGCCTATAGGGTGGATGTTTCCGCACGGGTCAAGTACACCCACGACAAAAAGATGATGTACTTGGGCGCGGGCTATAGCCCTACAAACTCGGCAACGGTCATGGTGGGAGGCAATTTCCACGGCATCTGCATAGGCTACAGCTACGAGATTTACACCTCGGCCATCAGTTTCGGCAACGGAAGCCACGAACTTTTCATCGGCTACCAGACCGACATGAACCTTACGAAAAAAGGAAGGAACAAACATAAGAGCGTGAGATTTCTCTGAAACTGCGGACGACAAGACCGTACGAACAAAAAGAGATACGCTCACAGAAAGCGCAATATGAAAATGAAGAACATAACATCAACAGTCTGCCTGTTGCCGCTCGTGCTGCTCCTCGCAGCCTGTTTCGGCGGAAAGGCATCCATGTCGTCAGGCGGAGAAGTGACAGGTGCGGGAGGAAAAGCGTTTGCCGAGCCTTCACCGTACGGCATGACGCTGATAAAACGCGGCCACCTGCGCATGGGACTCTCCGATCAGGACTCGTTGTGGGGTAGGCAGACAGCCACAAAGGACATCTCTGTGGAAGGCTTCTGGATGGACGAGAGGGAAATAACCAACTCGCAGTACCGTCAATTCGTCAACTATGTGCGCGACTCAATCATACGCGAGCGACTGGCCGACCCGGCCTATGGTGGCGATGAGACCTACAAGATAGAGGAAGACAAGAACGGAGACCCCGTAACACCGCACCTGAACTGGAAGAAACCGTTGCCGCGCAAGCCCAATGAAGACGAGCAGAGGGCAATAGAAAGCGTGTACACCACCAATCCGGTGACGGGTGAGAAGATGCTCGATGCAAGTCAGATGAACTATCGCTACGAGATATACGATTACGCTGAGGCTGCTCTGCGCAAATACCGTATCGATCCCGAAGAGCGAAACCTCAACACGGACATTGCGGCCGACCCTAACCAGCAGGTGTGGATATCGAAAGACACAGCCTATATAGACGATGAGGGACGCATAGTGCGCCAGACCATCAATCGCCAACGCACAGGTCCGTGGGACTTCCTTAATACCTATATAGTAAACATCTATCCCGACACGACGTGCTGGGTCAACGATTTTCCCAATGCTGACAACGAGCGTTATCTGCGGCTCTATTTCAGCAATCCGGCATACAACGACTATCCTGTGGTAGGAGTGACTTGGGAACAGGCCAACGCGTTTTGTGCTTGGCGCACGAACTTCCTGTTGAGAGGACTCGGTCCTTCCGCACGCTTTGTGCAACGCTACCGTCTGCCGACCGAAGCCGAATGGGAGTATGCTGCAAGAGGTAAGGACCAGAATGAATTCCCGTGGGAACAGGCCGATGCGGTGAACGGTAACGGGTGTTTCTTTGCCAACTTCAAGCCAGACAACGGTAACTACACGAAAGACGGCAACCTCATCACAAGCAAAACCGGCATATACCAGGCTAACAGCAACGGCCTCTACGACATGGCCGGCAACGTGGCCGAGTGGACAAGCACCGTATATACGGAAGCCGGAGTGGAAGCCATGAACGACATAAACCCGGAACTGAAGTACAATGCAGCCAAGGAAGACCCCTACAGACTGAAGAAAAAGAGCGTAAGGGGAGGCTCTTGGAAGGATCCCGAGTCGTACATACGTTCCGCGTGGCGCTCCTACGAATATCAAAACCAGCCGCGCTCATACATAGGATTCAGATGTGTGCGCAGTCTGGCCAATACATCAAGCGACAAATACAAGAAACCAAAGAAGTAAGGAAATGGCAGAGTACAGCAAATACAACGTGATATACCGTCTGCAAAAGTGGCTCGACAGCGTGCCGGGACAGACGTTTCTGAACTACGCATACAGTTGGGGTGCGTCTATTGTAATCTTCGGAACGCTGTGTAAACTCACCCACTTGCCGGGCGCAAACTTCTGGTTGTACCTCGGAATGGGTACGGAGGTCATCATATTCTTCATCTCCGCATTTGACCGACCGTTTGACAAAACCGCCGACGGCAAGGACTTGCCAACTCATGTGACCGCCGACGATATGGAACCTGCCACTGAAAGTGACGCAACGGCAACCGTTGCCGCTCCACAAACGGCCGGAGTTCCGGGTGGAGGCACTATCATATTCGGTGGTGGTGTTTCTCATGTTGCAGCCGCACAGGGTGAAGTGCCGACTGCCGCTACGGGTGACGGTCAGGTGACCGCTGCAGGAGAACCCTTCGTTCCGACATCCGCTACGGCAATGCCCGCAGGAGGCACGGCATGGATTCAACAGCAGCAAGAGGTGTCGCCGGAGATGGAAGAGGCCACAAGCAGCTATGTGGAAGAACTGAAGAAGCTGACCGAAACACTCTCGAAGGTTTCGGAACAGAGTCAGCGTCTGACACGCGACTCGGAAGAAATGGAAAACCTCAACCGTACCCTTACCGGCATCTGCAAGGTTTACGAGATGCAGCTCAAGGGCGCAAGCGCACAGATAGGCACCATAGACCAGATAAACGAGCAGTCGCGCCGCATGGCAGAGCAGATTGCGGAGCTTAACAAGATATACGCCCGCATGATAGAGGCCATGACCGTCAACATGAAGGGTGCGGCCACGCTCGGCAACGAGCCGGCTTAGCCACAGAAAGCCAACAACCTAAGGTTCTGAAAGCAACAATACAAAGACTCTGAAATGGCAATAAAGAAAAGACCGGTGTCGCCCCGCCAGAAGATGATCAACTTGATGTATGTCGTCTTGATGGCAATGCTTGCGCTGAATGTGTCGACAGAGGTGCTCAACGGCTTCTCCATCGTGGAGGAAAGCCTTAGCCGCACCACTGAAAACTCGGCGAAGGAGAACCAGGTCATATATGATAACTTCTCGGAACAGCTGAAGTCCAACCCCGCAAAGGTGAAGGCGTGGTTTGACAAAGCGCAGCAGGTGAAGCGCATGAGCGACTCTCTCTACAACTTTGCCGGCGAGTTGAAGACGGCAATAGTAAGGGAAGCCGACGGAGAAGACGGCGACGTGAAGAACATCAAGTCGAAAGAAAATCTCGAAGCGGCCAGCCAGGTGATGCTCGCGCCAGGACGAGGCAAAGGCAAACAGCTGTTTGACGCTATCAACTCGTTCCGCCAACGCATACTGTCAATGGTTTCCGACCCGACACAAAAGTCGATTATCAGCAGCAACCTGTCTACCCAGTTGCCCAAAGACGCTGTGGCGATGGGCAAGAACTGGCAGGAATATATGTTTGAGAATATGCCTGTGGCTGCGGCCGTGACGCTTTTGTCCAAGTTGCAGAGTGATGTGCGCTATGCTGAAGGCGAAGTGTTGCACACGCTTGTGGCCAACATCGACATGAAGGACATACGCGTGAACTCGCTCAACGCGTTCGTCATACCTAATTCGCAGACCATTGTGCGCGGCGACAAGTTCTCGGCTCGCATCGTCATGGCAGCTATCGACACCACGCAGGTGCCTGACATATACATAGGTAATCGCAAAGTAAGTCTGCACAATGGCCTATATGAAACCGTCTGCGGACGCACTGGCGACTTCACCCTTGGCGGTTACATCGAAATGGTCAACGGAAGCGGAGAGCGCATACGCCGTGACTTCTCGCAGAAATATACTGTTGTAGACCCGAGCGCAACCGTTTCGGCAGACCTTATGAACATGCTTTATGCCGGCTATAGCAACCCCATCAGTGTGAGTGTGCCCGGTGTGCCGCTCAATAAGGTGCAGGCCACGATGACCGGTGGCGCGTTGCAGCCAGTAGGTCCGGGACGTTACATCGCAAGGCCAACGGCTGTGGGCAAGGATGTCACCATTACCGTGACCTCAACCAATACTGGCCGTCCGCAGCAGATGGGGCAATTCACTTTCCGTGTGCGTAAGTTGCCAGACCCGACGCCTTACATAGCCATGAAAGACGAACAGGGCAACCCCTCCAGATATAAGGGTGGGGCATTGGCAAAGGCAAGTCTGATGGCTGCAAACGGTATTGGAGCAGCCATAGACGACGGTATACTCGACATTGGCTTCCGTGTGCAGGGCTTTGAAACGGTGTTCTTCGACAATATGGGCAATGCCGTGCCTATGACAAGTGACGGAGACTCATTCTCGGCACGCCAGAAAGAGACATTCAGAAAGCTGTCTCGCAACAAGCGGTTCTACATCTCGCGCATAACAGCCGTGGGACCTGACGGCATACAACGTAAACTTTCCACCTCGATGGAGGTTATAGTGAAGTAGGCTTCCTGCTGGTTTCAAAGCAGCCGCCCGACGATTGTGAAGCGAACAAACGACAAGACAACAATGACAAACATACAAGATATGAAAAGACTTCTGTCAGTATTCATCATAGTGCTCGTAGCCTTTACTGCCGCAGCGCAGCCAAAGGCTCGTCGCAACACCACCGCACGCAGCGGACAGCAGGCCAATGGCTCGTCGTCACAGATGACCCAACGCGCACGTCTGATGTTTCCAACGGCCATAGACATGCCGGAAGACGTGGTGTGGAGACGCGACATATACCGCGAGGTTGACCTTATGCAGTCGGCAAACGCCGGACTGTACTATCCGGTGGAGCCTGTGGACAAGGAGATGAACCTGTTTACTTATATCTTCAAACTGGCCCTGAACAACTACATCCCCGTCTATGAATACCGTCTGGACGGCAACGAGGTGTTCAGCGACTCCGCCAAGGTGAAGATAAAGACCATTCTCGACAATTTCCACATCTTCTACGAAATGCAAAACGGTAAACTGCGCGTTGACAACAGTGACATCCCGTCTGCAGAGGTGAAGATGTATTATCTGAAGGAGAGTGCTTACTACAACCAGTCCAACTCTACGTTCAGCCGCAAGGTGCTTGCCCTGTGTCCTGTGATGCTTCGCGATGATGATTTCGGTGGAGCTGCATCCAAGTATCCGCTGTTTTGGGTGAAGTACAGTGACCTTGAGCCGTATCTGAGTCGCCAGTCGGTTATGACCAGCGACTTGAACAATGCCGCCACCATGAGCCTTGACGACTATTTTACGCTCAACAAGTATTCGGGAAAGATATACAAAACCAACAATATGCTTGGCCGTACGCTTGCCCAATACTGTCCCACTGACTCGGCAATGGCCAAGGAACAGAAGAGAATAGAGCAGGAACTGGCCGCATTCGAGAAGAATATCTTTGGCAACCAGGAACGCAAGGACTCGCTCGACAGCATTGCCAAGCTTGATCCCAAGGCTGCGAAGGCTGCTGCAAAGGCTTCACGAAAGGCCAGCAGACGCAGTAGCAGTTCGGTAAGCAAACGTAGCAGTGGCGGAAGCAAGTCGTCCAGTTCATCGGCTGCGAGGGTAACGGTGCGCCGCCAACGCCACTGATAACGCCAAGCCCGACATGTTCAGCACTAAACTTAACCATACAGACAAAATAAATTTAGCACTTTAAACATATGAAGAAAATCTTTACAGCAATTGCTTTTGCGGCAGCATTGTTCGCCGCAGTGCCTTCACAGGCGCAGATCAAGTTTGGTCTCAAGGGTGGTTACAATGTAACAGACATGAGTCTTAGCTCGGATGTGATTAAGAAGTCAAACCAGACCGGCTTCTTCGTTGGCCCCACAGCCAAATTCACCCTTCCCATTGTTGGCCTCGGCATCGACGCTGCAATCCTCTACGATCAGCGTGAAGCCAAGATGGAAAACAAAATCAATGCAGAGACTTCTACCGTTTCGGAGAAGAACATCAACATTCCCATCAATGTGCGTTACAGCGTAGGAGTCGGCAGTCTGGCAAGCGTATATCTCGCAGCTGGTCCGCAGTTCGGTTTCAACGTGGGCGGAAAGAACTACAACTGGGACGACGGAACCAACTATGAACTCAAGAAGTCGAACTTCAGTGTCAATCTCGGCGCTGGCGTGTCGCTCATCAATCACATTGAAATAGGTTGCACATACAACATCGCTTGCGGAAAGACAGGCGAATTGACTGTTAAGAATGCGGCAAGTGCCGCGGAAAACAGCGTAAAGAACAACCGCACTAATGCTTGGCAGGTATACGCTGCATACTACTTCTAAAGAAATCTTCAGAAAAACAAAGGGTAGGTGACTGTGAAAACAACTTGCCCTGGTTTGCGGCTTATGTTTTTGGGGCGTTTTGTCTCTTGAGGTAAAGGGGAAGCATAGCTGGCTATGCCCTCATTAAGAGACAAAACGCCCTAAGAACGTAAGCCGCAATCGTATCAAGTTATTATTTCCCCGTTACAATGCTTCTTTGCGATAAAATTGCTAACTTTGCAACCGCTTAAGCTGCATACAAATTTATAATATTATAATTTTTATGTATTTTACTTTATTCATTACCGTTATCTTGACGGCTGTCGTGCTTGTTGTAGGTGCGTATGTGGTGGCCAAACTTATTGGTCCGCGCTCTTACAATCCAGTGAAGGGCGAGCCGTTTGAGTGTGGTATTCCCACAAGAGGCTCATCGTGGATACCTGTTCACGTGGGCTACTATCTCTTTGCCATCCTCTTCTTGATGTTTGACATTGAGACGGTGTTCCTTTACCCATGGGCAGTAGTAGTGAAGCAGTTTGGGGCGATGGCTCTTTGCAGCATCGGCTTCTTCCTGCTGGTTCTTGTGTTTGGCCTTGCATACGCTTGGCGGAAAGGAGCGCTGGAATGGAAGTGAGAAAACCAGTGATCAAGAGCATCCCCTATGGCGAATTCAAGGACAACGAGACGCTCGAGAAGATTGTAGAGGAGCTACATGAGGGCGGCTGCAACGTGGTTGTAGGTTCGCTCGATCAGGCCATCAACTGGGGACGCAGCAACTCCTTGTGGTCGCTAACATTCGGCACGAGTTGCTGTGGTATCGAGTTCATGGCCGTGGGCTGCGCTCGCTACGACTTTGCGCGCTTCGGCTTTGAGGTGACGCGCAACTCTCCGCGTCAGGCTGACCTCATCATGTGCGCCGGCACTATCACCAACAAGATGGCTCCGGTGTTCAAGCGTCTGTACGATGAGATGGCCGAGCCTAAGTATGTGGTGGCTGTTGGTGGATGCACCATCAGCGGTGGCCCGTTCAAGAAGAGTTACAATGTTGTGCGCGGCATCAGCGAGTTGGTGCCCGTGGATGTGTATGTGCCTGGATGCCCACCGCGTCCCGAGGCAATACTCTATGGCATGATGCAGCTGCAGCGCAAGGTGAAGATTGAGAAGTTCTTCGGCGGAGCCAACCACAAGATGACCAAGGAGGAGAAGGCTGAGTCGATGGCCAAGGGCGGTCTGCGCGGACTGAGCAACGAGAACCTTGTAGCCTCGCGCAAGCTTGGCCAGAAGGAGCCAATCATTGTGGCCGACGTGCCTGAGAGCTTCAACGCCAAGGCCGAGACAACCGAAGACTAATATATAATAAGGTATAAGAACGAAATCATGAAACTGAACAATATTGAACTCACATTCGACACCTTTGCCGCAGAGATGGCAAAGCTGAAGAACGAGAAGCATTTCGACTACCTTGTTACCATCATTGGCGAGGACTTCGGCGAGGAAGGCTTGGGATGCATATACATACTTGAGAACACCGACACCAACGAGCGTTGCTCTGTGAGGACGATAGCAAAGAAGGTGGACGGCAGCGACGTGGTGCCAACGGTTGTTGACCTGTGGAAGTCGGCCGACCTGCTTGAGCGCGAGGTCTATGACTTCGTGGGCATCAAGTTCCTTGGCCACCCCGATATGCGACGCCTGTTCCTGCGTACCGATTTCAAGGGACACCCACTGCGCAAGGACTTCGACATGAGTCCCGAGGCCAATCGCTTCCCACTGACTGATGAGCCAGAGGAGGACTTCACAGTGGAGTACAGTCTCGACGCTGACGGGCATCTCGTGGCCACGCGCCGCCAGCTATTCAGCGACGATGACTATGTGGTGAACATAGGACCTAACCACCCCTCGACCCACGGAGTGCTGCGTCTGCAGACTGTGCTCAATGGCGAGACGGTGAAGAAGATATACCCCCACTTGGGCTACATACACCGTGGCATCGAGAAGATGTGGGAAGGCATGACCTATCCGCAGACGCTCGCTATGACCGACCGTCTGAACTACCTGTCGGCCATGATGCACCGCCACGCTCTCGTTGGAGTGATAGAGGAGGGCATGGGCATCGAACTGTCCGACCGCATACACTACATACGTACCATCATGGACGAGCTACAGCGTATCAACAGCCACTTGCTCTTCCTTGGTTGCACTGCGCAGGACCTTGGTGCGCTCACGGCGTTCCTCTATTGTATGCGCGACCGCGAGCACGTGCTCAACGTTATGGAGGAGACCACCGGTGGACGACTTATCATGAATTACTACCGCATCGGCGGATGCCAGGCCGACATCGATCCCAACTTTGTGGCCAACACCAAGAAGTTGTGCAAGTATCTGCGCCCGATGGTGCAGGAGTATCTTGACGTGTTTGGCGACAACGTGATAACCCACAACCGACTGGAGGGTGTAGGTCCCATGGGAATGACCGACTGCATCAATTACGGTGTGACTGGACCCGCCGGACGCGCCGCAGGATGGAAGAACGACACCCGCAAGCGTCATCCATACGACTGCTACGACAAGGTGGAATGGAAGGAAATCACGCTGACTGCCGGCGACTCCATGGCACGCTATTATGTGCACATCGAGGAGATATACCAAAGCCTCGACATCATCGAGCAGCTCATTGACAACATTCCCGAAGGCGACTTCTACATCAAGCAGAAGCCTATCATCAAGGTGCCCGAGGGACAGTGGTATTTCTCGGTTGAGGGTGCAAGCGGCGAGTTTGGTGTGTATCTTGACTCCAAGGGTGACAAGAGTCCCTACCGCATGAAGATGCGCCCGATGGGACTGACGCTCACCGGAGCTCTCGACAAGATGTGCAGCGGACAGAAGATAGCCGACCTGATAACAACGGGTGCGGCCATTGACTTCGTAATCCCCGACATCGACAGATAAGAAACAGTAGAACAACAACTCTCAAATCAATTAGTTTAAATGTTTGATTTCAGTATAGTTACAACATGGATCGACTCGCTACTGCGCCAGACGCTTGGCCTTGGCGACTTTTGGTCGATTCTTATCGAGTGCATACTGGTGGGCGTGCTCATCCTTGTGGGCTACGCCACGCTGGCTATCATCTTGATATTCATGGAACGCAAGGTTTGCGCCTACTTCCAGTGCCGCCTCGGCCCGATGCGAGTGGGTCCATGGGGCGTGTTCCAGGTGTTTGCCGATGTGCTGAAGATGCTCATCAAGGAGATCTTCACCGTTGACAAGGCCGATAAACTGCTCTATTTCGTGGCTCCGTTCCTCGTGCTGATAGCGTCGGTGGGTACGTTCTCGTTCCTGCCTTGGAACAACGGTGCCACCGTGCTTGACTTCAATGTGGGTGTATTTTTGCTCACGGCAGTGTCAAGCATAGGCATCCTCGGCATATTCATGGCCGGATGGGGCAGTAACAACAAGTATAGTGTGGTGTCGGCCATGCGCGGTGCCGTGCAGCTCATATCCTACGAGATGTCGCTCGGACTGTGCCTCATCACTGCGGTGATACTCACCGGCACAATGCAGATGTCAGGCATTGTCGAGGCACAGACAGGCCCGTGGAACTGGCTCATATTCCAAGGTCACGTGCCGGCCATCATCGCTTTTCTGGTGTTCCTCGTGGCAGGTAATGCCGAGGCCAACCGTGGCCCGTTCGACTTGGCTGAGGCCGAGAGCGAGCTTACCGCTGGTTATCACACCGAGTATAGCGGTATGGGCTTCGGCTTCTACTACTTGGCCGAATACCTCAACCTGTTTGTCGTGTCGGGCATCGCCACAACGGTGTTCCTCGGCGGATGGGCGCCCATTAATATCGGCATCGATGCGTTCGACACCGTGATGGACTACATACCGGGTATCGTATGGTTCCTCGGCAAGACATTCGCCGTGGTGTGGCTGCTCATGTGGGTGCGCTGGACATTCCCTCGTCTCCGCATCGACCAGATACTGAAGCTCGAGTGGAAGTATCTCATGCCGCTGTGCCTTGTCAACCTCGTGCTCATGACAATAGTAGTGGCTTTTGGATGGCACTTTTAAATGAATAAAGGAAGAAATGGAAGATTCTAAAAAATCATATTTCGGAGAAATCGGGGCGGCGATGAAGACGCTCGCCACGGGCATGAAAGTAACCATGAAGGAGTACTTCACGCCCAAAAGCACCGAGCAGTATCCTGAGAACCGCAAGACCACGCTGCACGTGTCGAAGCGTCACCGTGGCCGTCTGGTGTTCACTCGCGACGAGGCCGGAGCATATAAGTGTGTGGCCTGTACGCTGTGCGAGAAGGCCTGCCCCAACGACACCATCAAGATAACGTCGCAGATGGTGGAAGACCCGGAGACGGGCAAGAAAAAACGTCAACTGGTGGACTACCAGTATGACCTTGGCGACTGCATGTTCTGCGAGCTGTGCGTCAATGCCTGCAACTTTGGTGCGATAGAGTTCACCAACGACTTCGAGAATGCCGTGTTTGACCGTTCGAAGCTGGTGCTCCACCTCGACAAGGAAGTGTACAAGGGCGGCAGTCTGCCAAACATCATCGATGGCGGTGCGCCACAGGAAATAGGCAAGTTTAACACTAAAACGAAATAAAGGAGGAAGAATTGCTATATGGCTAATTTGATTATGTTTTGCATATTGGCGGTCGTAATCCTCGGCTCGGCAATAATGTGCGTGCTCACCAAGCGCATCATGCGTGCGGCCACGTTCCTGCTCTTTGTGCTCTTTGGAGTGGCAGGGCTTTATTTCCTGCTAGACTATACCTATCTTGGTGCTGCACAGATAAGCATCTATGCCGGCGGTATCACCATGATGTACATCTTCGCCATACAACTCGTGAGCAAACGCACCTTGCAAGGTCTCGTGGAGAGGCTCAAGGGCAGTCGCATGGCTTTCGTGGGTCTTGTCACGGTGGTGGGCTTTGCCACAGTGGTGGGCATACTGCTCAAGAACAGTTTCTTGTGCATGGCTTGTGCCGTGCCCGACACCGAGGTGCCAATGGACACCATTGGCCAGGCTCTGCTCGGCAGTGGCAAGTACCAATATGTGCTGCCGTTTGAGTTTATATCAGTGTTCCTTTTGGCCTGCATCATTGGAGGCATTGTTGTTGCACGTAAAGAAGAGGAGAAGAAGTAATAATGGTACCAGTAGAGTTTTATTTTGTGCTTAGCGCACTGTTGTTCTTCATCGGCGTGTTCGGCTTCGTCACGCGACGCAACCTCATCGCCATGCTCATCTCGGTGGAGCTTGTGCTCAATGCCGTTGACCTCAACTTTGCGGCGTTCAACCGTCTGTTGTTCCCCGGCGAGCTTGAGGGCTTCTTCATGACGCTGTTCTCCATAGGCGTGAGCGCAGCCGAGAGTGCGGTGGCCATCGCGATTATCATCAATGTTTACCGCAACTTCCACAGCGACCAGGTGAACAGCATCGAAAACATGAAATATTAATTTTAGATTATGGATTTTACATATTCAATATGGATTCTTCTGCTGCCGCTGATCAGCTTTCTGGTTATCGGTTTGCCAGAATTCGTGAATAAGAAGTACGCGTGGTCGCACAAGACAGCCGGACTGATTGGCACCTGCTCGCTTGGGCTGGTGACGATATTGAGCTATGTCACCGCGTTCAAGTATTTCTCGGCCGACCGTCTCGCCGACGGAACGTTCGCCACGATAGTACCCTACAACTACACGTGGTTGCCTCTCGGCTCGCTTCACTTTGACATGGGCATACTGCTCGACCCAATCTCGGTGATGATGCTCATCGTCATCTCCACCGTGAGCCTCATGGTACACATCTACTCGTTTGGCTACATGCACGGCGAGAAGGGCTTCCAGCGCTATTATGCCTTCCTGTCGCTGTTCACAATGTCGATGCTCGGCCTCGTGCTGGCCACCAACATCTTCCAGATGTACATGTTCTGGGAGCTTGTGGGAGTTAGCTCTTATCTGCTCATCGGCTTCTACTACACGCTGCACGCAGCCGTACACGCATCGAAGAAGGCGTTCATCGTTACGCGCTTTGCCGACTTGTTCTTTCTCATCGGCATCCTCGTGTTCAGCTACTACACAGGCTCGTTCAACTTCTCGTTCACCGGAACTGAGGTTCAGGTAGCCGAGGGCATGACCCAGTTCACCCAGTGCGACACTGCGCGTGCCGTTGCCGCCGGTGGCTTCATCCTGCCTACAGCCCTTGTGCTCATGTTCATCGGTGGTGCGGGTAAGTCGGCCATGTTCCCCCTGCACATCTGGTTGCCAGATGCCATGGAAGGCCCAACACCTGTGTCGGCCCTGATACATGCCGCTACCATGGTTGTGGCCGGTGTGTTCCAGATTGCGCGTATGTTCCCGATATGGATTGAATATGCTCCCGGCGCAATGGAGATTGTTGTCGTGGTGGGTGCGTTCACCGCATTCTATGCCGCTGCCGTGGCTTGTGCCCAGAGTGACATCAAGCGTGTGCTTGCCTTCTCCACAATATCGCAGATAGCATTCATGATGGTTGCTCTTGGCGTTTGCATGCCTGGCCACCACGGAGCCGTGCTCGACAACCACGCTCAGCTTGGATATATGGCATCAATGTTCCACCTGTTCACCCATGCCATGTTCAAGGCTTGTCTGTTCCTTGGTGCCGGCTGTATCATCCACGCCGTACACAGCAATGAGATGTCAACCATGGGTGGTCTGCGCAAGTACATGCCTATCACCCACGCCACATTCCTCATATCGTGCCTCGCCATAGCCGGCATCCCGTTCTTCTCGGGCTTTAGTTCCAAGGACGAGATCATCACGGCTTGCTTCGAGTACTCGCCCGTTTGTGGCTGGTGGATGACAGGCGTGGCAGCAATGACAGCCTTCTATATGTTCCGTCTGTACTACGGCATATTCTGGGGTACCGAGAACAAGGAACTTCATGCCGAGCACACGCCCCACGAGGCTCCTGCGGCAATGACCTTTCCGCTGGTGTTCCTCAGCGTTGTCACCGTGGGTGTTGGTGTTGTGACCACACTTGGCGGTTTCCTCGGTTGGAGCTGGGCCAGCTTCGGCTCAATTGTGAGTGCAGCCGGCACTGCTTATACTGTACATTTCGACCCGCAGGTGGCTGCTACTTCAACGGTGATAGCCATCCTCTCGATTGCACTTGCCACATATATATATAAAGGTGACAAGCAGCCCGTGGCCGACAAGCTGTACGCAACGTTCCCCCGTCTGCACCGTTGGGCATACAAGCGCTTCTACCTTGACGAAGTTTATATGTTCGTCACCCACAAGATACTGTTCCGCTTTGTGTCTTACCCGGTGCGCTGGATAGATGAACACATCATCAACGGACTCATCGACTTCAGCGCATGGGGCGCCAACGAGGCCGGCGAGACCATCCGTCCGTGGCAGAGCGGCGACGTGCGCCAGTATGCCGTGTGGTTCCTCACAGGAACAGTGGCACTAACATTAGTATTACTTTGCATATAACAAAAAGATGAACATATTAAGTCTATTCGTAGTAATCCCCGTGTTGATGCTGCTGGGCCTTTGGGTTGCGCGCAACGTCAACCAAGTGCGGGGTGTGATGGTGGCCGGCTCGTCTTGCCTTTTGGCTCTGTCGGTTTGGCTTACCTTCTATTTCATCTCGGAGCGCGCAGCTGGCAATGATGCAGAGATGCTTCTGCAAGCCTCTACGGTATGGTTCCCCTCGCTCCACATTAATTACGCCGTGGGCGTTGACGGTATCTCGGTAGTGATGTTGCTGCTTTCGAGCATCATCGTGTTCACCGGTACCTTCGCCTCGTGGAAGCTGAAACCCCTCACCAAGGAGTTCTTCATGTGGTTCACACTCTTGTCAACGGGAGTGTACGGCTTCTTCATTTGTATCGACCTGTTCGCCATGTTCATGTTCTATGAGGTAGCCCTCATCCCGATGTACCTGCTCATAGGTTACTGGGGTTCTGGCCGCAAGGAATATGCAGCCATGAAGCTCACCCTCATGCTCATGGGCGGTTCGGCTCTCATCATCCTCGGCATCGTCGGTATCTATTTCTTCAATGGAGCCACCACGATGAACATTCTGGAGATAGCCCACCACAACATGATACCTGGCAACGTGCAGAACGTGCTGTTCCCCTTCGTGTTCATCGGCTTCGGTGTGCTTGGCGCACTGTTCCCCTTCCATACATGGTCTCCCATCGGTCACGGCTGTGCGCCCACTTCGGTGTCTATGCTCCATGCTGGTGTGCTGATGAAGCTCGGTGGCTACGGATGTTTCCGCATAGCAATGTTCCTGCTGCCTCAGGCTGCACAGGATTTGTCGTGGATATTCCTCATCCTGACCACCATCTCTGTGGTATACGGAGCTTTCTCGGCCTGTGTGCAGACCGACCTGAAGTTCATCAACGCTTATTCCTCGGTGTCTCACTGCGGTCTCGTGCTGTTTGCCTTGCTCATGATGACCAAGGTGTCATGCACCGGAGCCATCCTGCAGATGCTCTCCCACGGATTGATGACGGCCTTGTTCTTCGCTCTAATCGGTATGATTTATGGACGTACCCACACTCGTGACATTCGCGAACTTGGCGGTCTGATGAAGATCATGCCGTTCCTCTCCGTAGGCTATGTCATAGCCGGTCTGGCCAACCTCGGTCTGCCGGGCTTCTCTGGCTTCATTGCCGAGATGAGCATCTTCGTGGGATCGTTTGAGAATCCCGACACATTCCACCGCTGCTGCACCATCATAGCCTGCACCTCCATTGTGGTTACGGCTGTCTACATCCTGCGCACGGTGGGCTTCATCCTGTTTGAGAAGGTGACCAACCCCCACTACCTTGAGCTTACTGATGCCACATGGGACGAGCGTTTCGCCGTTTGCTGCCTCATCTTCTGCGTGGCTGGCCTCGGCACATTCCCCCTGTGGGCAAGCAATGTCATAGGCGATGCGGTAAGCCCCATCCTCAGTGTAATTAACATGTAAAAACCAGTAGGAACAACAAAGATGGATTACAGTCAGTTTTTTAACATGCTTCCAGAAGCCACACTGATGGCAGTTCTGGTAATAGTGTTTCTCGCCGACCTTATATTGAAGGGCGATAAGAAGCATGCCACATTGAGCCTGCTGGCGGGCATTCTGTTGGCCGCTCAAACGGTTGTGTGCTTTGCCGCACCTGCCGCATCGGCGTTCTCCGGCCTGTACGAAGCTACATCGGCAGCCAACGTGATGAAGGTGATACTCACCGCTGGTGCGTTCATCGTGCTTGTGATGTCGCAGTCGTGGATTGAGCGTTCCGATGTACGCAACAAGGAAGGCGAGTTCTACGAGTTGCTCATTTCCACCCTGCTGGGTATGTATGTGATGATTTCATCAGGCCACTTCCTCATGTTCTTCCTCGGTCTTGAGATGGCATCCGTGCCAATGGCCTGTCTTGTAGCGTTCGACAAGTTCAAGAAGAACTCCGCCGAGGGCGCGGCCAAGTTCATCCTTACCGCAACGTTCTCAAGCGGTGTGATGCTCTATGGAATATCTTTCCTCTACGGAGCGGTAGGTACACTCTACTTCGACGATGTTGCCGCACGCATATCTGCATCGCCCCTCACCATCATGGGTTTGGTGTTCTTCTTTAGTGGCTTGGGCTTCAAGATTTCGCTTGTGCCTTTCCACTTCTGGACAGCCGACACCTATCAGGGTGCGCCGACAGCCGTGACGGGTTACCTCAGCGTAGTGTCCAAGGGAGCGGCAGCGTTTGCCCTGATGACCATACTGATGAAGGTATTCGCTCCCATGGTTGACTACTGGGAGCACCTGCTCTACATCGTCATTGTACTCACTATCACCGTAGCCAACCTGTTTGCCCTACGTCAGTCGGAACTGAAGCGATTCATGGCCTTCAGCTCAATATCGCAGGCCGGTTACATCATGCTCGCCACTGTGGGCAACAGCTCTATGGGCCTGGCTGCATTGATGTTCTACGTGCTCATCTACGTGGTGGCCAACATGGCAGTGTTCACCGTAATCAACGTTGTTGAGACACGTTGTGGCGGCACTACAAAGATGAATTGCTACGACGGTTTCTATCAGACCAACCCCAAGTTGTCGTTCCTTATGACGCTGGCTCTGTTCTCGTTGGCCGGTATTCCGCCGTTTGCCGGTATGTTCTGCAAGTTCTTCGTGTTCATGGCGGCAGCCGAACAGGGTTCCATCGCTGCCTATGTGGTCGTGTTCCTTGCGTTGATAAATACGGTTCCGAGCCTTTTCTACTATCTTAAGATAGTGAAGTGCATGTATATCAACAAGACCGACACACCGCTTCCCACGTTCAAGAGCGACTGTAGCACTAAGTTTGCCCTCGCCATCTGCACAATCGGCGTGGCCTTCTTTGGTGTTTGCAGCTGTGTCTACGACTGGCTTGTCGTAGCTTGCAACTAAAAATAGGTACTCAAAATCATACGGAGTCGGACACTACCTGTTAGTATGTGTTCCGACTCCGTTCCGTTTTCAGCCTGTTCGCAGACAGCGGCATCTCCGTTTTCCGGTGATTTCTCGTTGAGGTTGGTTCTGTAAATTAGCTTTGCCGGATTTTGAGACTATTTTTAAGTTCATATTGTCAGTGAGCAAGGAAATAATGCGGTCATTACGACCGGGCGAGGTGGCGATATGGACAAAAAAGAGTCCAAAAGATGGTAAAACGTAGCTCATAATTTTTTAGTGTCTATTACGGCGGTAATTTATAGAACCGCCCTTAAAAGCCTTCTTGCTTATGACTCCCCTTTCTACCCGTGTTCAAACCTTGTTCAGCCTCTATCCGCTCGTGCCTGTAGCTCTTTGCTTCATTTGTGGCATATTCTTTGGTGAGCGGTGCGGTTTGCCGTTTGGGTGGGTGATGGTCTTGTGCTTGTCCGGCTTACTGTTGCTTGCGTCCCTGTTGCTCATTCGCCGTCCGCTTCTCAATACCTTGATTTTGCTTGCACTCACGTTTGTGGTCGGAATCTTGTCGGTAGGCGTTGCCAACCGCAATCTTTCCGCACCTCATCTGCCATCTCTGTCCACGGTGGAAGCCGTAGTCGTTGACGAACCAGTACCTGTGGGAAAGTCAAACCTACGCGCCGACGTCGTGATACTGTCAGGTCCTCTGACAGGCAAAGGCGTTCGGGCCTATTTCATTCGAAACGATGACGAGGAACACAACAGGCGTAGTCTTAGCGTGGGCGATGGTGTGGTATTCAAAGCAACCATGAAAAAACCGCTCCAGCACAGCGAAACTCTTTTCTACTATGCCGGCTACCTGAAGAGCCGTGGCATTGTGGCTACGACCAAAGTGTGGTCCAGTTGTTGGCGCACCGCCATTCTCGACCTCTCGCCATTGCCGTTGCTCACCCGCGCCCGCATTTCTGCCTTGCGTCTGCGCCACCGTATAGAGTCCCACTATGCCCGTCTCGGTCTTTCCGGCCAGGCTCTTGCCGTATCCTCAGCCATGGTGTTGGGCAACAAGACCGCCGTTTCCGCTGACGTGCGCAATGCCTATTCTGTTTCGGGAACCTCCCATGTGCTTGCCCTGTCTGGTTTGCACCTCAGCATAATATATTCTCTGTTGACACTACTTAGCCTTGGACGCAAGGGTAGAGCTGTTCATGAGATAGTGGCTGTTGCCGCCATGTGGTGCTATGTTTTCATGGTAGGACTGCCACCTTCGGTGGTTCGCGCCGCTGTCATGGTTACTGTTTATTCCATAGTCGGCCTCACCGGTAGACGTGGTGCGTCGCTCAATGTCCTTGCCTTTGCAGCTTTGATTATGCTTGTATCCAATCCGTTTTCACTGTTTGACATAGGTTTCCAGCTGTCTTTCACGTCCATGATTTTCATCCTGACCTTCCATGAACGGCTGTCGTCCATTGTTCCGATGCCGTACCAACAGAGCCATCCCGTGGTGCGCTTCTTTTGGCAACTTGTCCTTCTGTCTGCCATAGCGACGTTGGGTACTCTTCCGCTTGTAGCCGCCTATTTCGGCCGCTTGCCGGTCTATTTTCTCGTGGCCAATCTCATCGTTGTTCCATCCGCAACACTCATCATCCACGCCTTTCTCGCCCTGCCCCTGCTCTCGCTTGTACCTGTTGTCGGCAGTTGGACAGTCTCTCTGCTGGGCAGTGTAGTGGAATGGGTCGGTAATATCCTCAACTTCATTTCCTCGTGGCCGTGCGCCTCGATTTCCGTACCGTCTATGTCCTCGTTCCAGGTGTTCCTCCTTTATGTGGCTGTAGTCAGTCTTTTTGTCGCTCTTTCCGTAATGTCTCATCGTCGTCAGTACAACTGGTTGTGAAAACTTTGGCATATATTCTCCGTGGATTAACATCTTTTAGTCAAGTTATGGTGCAATATTTCCGCCTTTGCGTGCTTTTACAGTCAGACAAGCGAAAGGACTTGCGGTCGGCGCGCAGCCGAAAGTCGGAGATAGCGAGTCAGATTGACAACAACAAAGTAATAAAAAAGAAGACAAATGAATATCAGATCTATTTTCAAGACAGTGGCTATCGCTTGCGTATGTGCGGCTACAATGGCCTCGTGCAGCAAGGATGACGACAACAAATCCATGACTTTCAGCGCATCAAAGGTAGTGGTGGCAAAGGACAGCACAAAGACCGTGAGCGTAAGCAACTGCACCACACCGCTCACTGCCAAGTCAAGCGACAGCACCATAGCCACTGCGATTGTGAAAGACGCTACGATAACCGTAAAGGGTGTGAAAGTTGGTTCGGCCATAATAACCGTTACCGACAAGAACAAGCAGACAGGCAGCTTCAGCGTAGTCGTAAACGAGGCTCTCTCGTTCAGCAAAACCTCGGCTGCCGCAAGTATCGGTAAGGAAGACACCGTGACTGTTAGCAACGGTACGGCTCCCTATACGGCGGTAGTAAAGGATACGAAGATTGCCACCGCCACTGTCACGGACAGCAAGATTGCCGTTAAGGGCGTCAAGGCCGGCACTACCACCATTACGGTGACAGACAAGAATAAGCTGGCTGGCGTTATAAACGTCACAATCAAGTAGCCGGTTTCTCTGAAACGGGAAATTAAATTTAGGAAATACATTTTTTCATAAGCTTCAATAAGTCGACGCATCAGATGGAAACAGGGCAGAGTGGGGCACAAGCGTGTGCGGAAGACCATGCCACAAAGCATCCTGTTTCCGTGCGTCGCAAACCAAACGGTGCGGCAAACAATAAAGATGAAAGGAGAAAACATATGAAACGCATCATCAAAATCGCAGCAGTCTGCCTGGCAGTAGTACTCTTGTCTGCAACTATACAGTCGTGCAGCAGCGAGGAAGACAACGGCTACAGCAAGGCATACGCCAATGCCGTGGTCACCATAAAGCCTAACGCTGACAACTCGCAGATGTATTTGCAGCTGGATAGTAACACCCTCGCACTACCCACCAACCGCAAGGCATCACCCTATGGCACCAAAGAGGTGAGGGCATTGGCCAATCTGTCGGAGGTGGAGGGCACGGCAACGAAGCCGGCCAACAAGCTGGTGTTTGTGAACTGGCTGGACACCATACTGACCAAGCCGGTTGCCAAGAACAACGGCACCGACGGAAACTTGAAAGCCTACGGTTCTGATCCGGTAGAGATAGTGAAAAGCTTTGAAACAGTGGCCGAAGACGGCTACATGACTCTGCGTCTGCGCACCGTATGGGGCGGACAGAAGGCACATGCTATTAATCTTGTGCACCGCACCGATGCCAACACACCCTATCTGTTCACACTTTATCACAACGCAAACGGCGAAACTGCGGGCAAGGTGGGCGATGCACTCGTGGCATTCCGTCTGCCAGATGCAGTCGACTCGGTTTCCGGGGCAATCAATATCACCGTTCAGTGGAAGTCGTTCACCAAGAACGACCAGGGCGACAGTACCAAAACGGCTGTGTTCAAGTATGTGCCACGCAAAAATATCAACTGACCAACGAATGAAATAAGCCTGTATTGCCGATGCAACTCACGCCCTCGGCACTAAAAATACAGATACAGGAAATACAGACGATGTTTGGCAAAGAGAGCAGGGAGAGAGACATTGTGAATGGTATTCGCCGTGGCGAGAATGCGGCGATGCGCGACTTCTATGCCCTCTATTCCGGGCGGCTTTCCGCCGTATGCCTGCGCTATGTGGGCAACCACGATGATGTGCAGGACGTTATGCAGGATGTCATGCTCACCGTCATAAGCCATATTGACAGTTTCTCCTACCGTGGTGAAGGCTCGTTGCAGGCCTGGGCCATGCGTATAGTAATCACCAGCTCGTTGTCGTTCCTGCGTTCACGTTCACGGTTGTGCGCAGTTTCACTTGACACCGAGACCGAACGGGTGGCTGACACCAGCGACGAAACGCCGGAAGTGGCCGATATACCGTCCTGCGAACTGCAGACCATGATAAGCCAACTGCCCGACGGCTACCGCACAGTGTTCAACCTCTATGTCATAGAGGGCAAGAGCCACAAGGAAATAGCCAGTCTGCTTGGCATCAGGGAGAGTTCTTCCGCCTCGCAACTGCACCGCGCCAAGGCCATACTTGCACGACGCGTAAAGGAATATGTGAGGGGCAGTAACTTATAGAACCCCTCTAAATAGTTTTTAGCATTCACCGGAAAAATCATAAAGAGCCATGAACAATCAATGGGAAGAGGACATCAGGCGCAAGTTGGAAGGGCTTGAAGAGCCATCTCCGCAACTGTCTTGGAACGAAATAGACAAGGCGTTGACTGCCCGACGGCAGCATCAGCGGGCGCGGGTTGTGGCTCTCCGTCAGTACAGGCGCATGGCGGCAGCCGCAGTAGTGGCTGTTGTTGTGGCTGGAACGACAGTGCTTTTTGTGAAAAACAACCGCAATGACGGTACGCAGACTGCTGTTGAAACAGCTTCGGTAATTGACAATGGTAGGCAGAAGACTGCTTCCGGGGAGAAAGAAATCAAGGATAACAATGATACTCCTGTCTCCGTAGCCAACAGCGGAGGCCGGATGCTGTGCTTAATGACCACAGCAAAACCGGGCTTGACGCACGGTATGTGTAGTGCGGCAGCGGAAGTGGAACAAACCGTCGGCGGCGTTGACGGTCGTCCGGTGGACTCCATAACCGTTGCCGAAAGCACTACAACCGTTGCTGAGCCGCAATCCTCCAATGTGGGGAAAAACGTAGCACAGTCGCAGCAGGGTCAGCAACATCAGGGCACAACGGCCCATGAACCGCGCAAATACCGGTACAACAGCTTGTTTGCAGAGGCCGATGTGTCGGCGAAACGCATCGGTGGAAGGTCGCAGATAGACGTGAAAGCCTACGTCACCAATGCCGCCCTTGGCAGCAATGTGTCGAGTGTGCAACCGCTGATGCTGGCTTCGGCATCGCCATATGGGGACTATGAGGAGGAAATGAACGGCAATGGTGTTTCCACAGTGGCTCCCACAGTGGCGGAAGAGCAGTGCAATGTTAACCACAGTCAGCCGGTGCGTCTGGGTGTGGAAGTTGGTTTTCGCCTGTCAGACCGTATAACTCTCACCACCGGCCTGTCGTATACCACACTCCGTTCCGACATTGACCGTACGATAGGTACCGAACGGAGTACTACAGTGCAACGGTTGCACTACATAGGCATACCCGTTGGACTGAACTACTCTCTGTGGCGCAACCGCAGTTTCAATGTCTATCTTGGCGGAGGCGGAATGGTTGAACGCATGGTAAGTGGTAAGGCCGTTACCGAAACGGTCGGTCAAGGACAGCAGGAGGCCAGCGTTTCAGAGCGTATATCATCCGGACGGTTGCAGTTCTCGGTACACGCGTCTGTCGGAGCGGAATATTTCTTCTTGCCCAATGCCGGATTGTTTGTCGAGCCGGGTGCAAGTTACCACTTCAACAACGGTAGCGGACTGTCAACAATCTATAGCGACAAACCACTTAACCTGAACCTTAGCCTCGGCGTCCGCTTCAATTTTTAGCGGACAGCAATAATTTTGAACACCTACTTTCCTACTTATATTGCAAAATGAACGATTCTGCCACTGGAAGAAAACGGTCGTGGCCGCGTGAGTTTAGGTGGGCAGTGTCCTTACCGTTGCTTCCCTGAAAGTATCTGCGGCGGAAAGACTCATTTTGTGCATGGATGCCGCTTCGGCGGGCACTGTCAAACACGGGTATGCCGTAGCTTCCGCACACTTCAAGCATGGCGTCAACCACCTTTTGGCGACTGCTGCCCTCAAAGTTCTCGCAGCACCATGGGGTGAAGAAGAATATTCTTGCCTCGGGCCATTTGTCTATCAAGCCCCGGCAAAGCTCGCCCAACCGCTCCTTGAACGTAGGCACGCCGATGCTGTCTATGCGTGCCGCATCGTTGTGGCCGCCAATCACCACTATATAGTCGAGCGAGTCGCTCATGTAAGCGTAGCGGTGATAGACTCCGTTGCCCCATTGTTTGAGGTCAAGCGTAAGGCAGTTGCCGTTGCGGCCATAGTTCAGATATTTCATACCGTGCTTTTGGGCGAACTTATAGTGCCATGTGTTCTCCATTGGTTCCTTGTGGTTGCGCACGTAACTGTCACCTATCACTCCGATAGTCTTGCCCTCAAGCGGGTCTGTTTGCTGTGCCTGCATAGGCAATGCGGCGAGAAGCAGCATGAAAATGGTTGCAGAAAGTTTTCCTAATGTCATTGTTTTGTAGTAGAAGTGCGGACAGAAACGGAACGACTACATTGTTTTGCTTCCGTTTCTGTCCGCTATGTTTTGTTGTTGTGTTTATTTCATGCGGTAAATCTCCGTTCCTGCCATGAGGAACGCACCGAGGCCGTAGTCGTCAAAGTCGGGTTCACGGTCGTATGTCACAGGCTGTGCCTCCTTGGGTTCTTTACCCGAACCTTGTACGTAGCCGAGGAAACCGTCTTTGTGCAGACAGTCCTTCACCATGGCGTTCCATGCCTTGTAGATTACGGGCTTGTACTCCTTGGCGTTAAGCAGACCGTGGTTCACACCGTAAGCCATACCGTAGGTGAACATGGCTGTGCCGGTAAGTTCCTTGCCGCCGTAGTTGTTTGGGTCGTGCAGACTAACGTTCCACAGACCGTCCTCGCGCTGCACCTTCTTCAGGGCGTTGCACATCGTCACGAGCATGTCGGCATACTCCTTGCGGTGGTCGGCATCCTTGGGCAGCAACTCCAGTGCACGGCACATGGCCATTACTATCCATCCGTTGCCGCGCGACCAGTAGCAGTCTTCACCGTTAGGCTCCTTGTATGGAGGGTCGAAGTCTGCATCGCGCCACCACAGTCCGTCCTCGGGGTTAAACAGTCCGTTGTCGCCGTGCTTCGTCTTGGTGTAGGTATACATGTCGTAGGCTCTTTCATAGTAAGCCTTGTTGCCGGTCAGGTTGCCCATCTGTATGAATATGGGCATTGCCATGTGTACCGCGTCAATCCAACTCCAATCGTCTATTATGTCTGAGGCCATCATCGTGTCGATAGCACTGCGTATGGCCTTTATGTATCGGTCGGGGTGCGACGGGTTGTTCTGATAAAGGAATATGTATGTCTGTCCGGCACACAGATTGTCAGCGTTGCGGGGCAGTACTCCATTCTTCGTGCCGCGCAGCTTCCAGTCGTGCTTCTCGCCCCAGTCCACCATGTAGTCAATGTATCGCTTCTGCGGGTCAATCTTCCACAATTCCGTCAGTCCCACATAGTAGCATCCGCGAGTCCACAGGTTCGACTCGTAGCTCTTTCTGCGCGAAGGGTAGGGTATTGACACTCCTGGGTCGGTCCATTTGTTCATGTAGTGGTCGTTGGCCAGTCTCATGGCGTTGAGCACATCCTGCTTCTTTGGTTTCGACGTGCTGGCTGTAGCAGCTTCGGCGTTGCCTGTGAACAAAGCGGTGCACAGCAACGTAGCAATGATTCTTTTCAGTTTCATGGTTATTGTTGTAGTTCGTTGTTATTTATAGGGTGGTTCTATAAATTACCACCTTGCTTCTTGTACTTTGAGTGGCTTTCGTTTTGTCAACTTGCGGCCTCTTTTCGGCTCAATCCGTCTGTTCGTTCGGTCATATAGCCCGCTATACTCCTTCACTCGCAGACAAATTGTTCTCAAAAATAGCCTCGCAATCCGGCAAAGCTAATTTATAGAACCACCCTATAGGGTTTCCGCCGTCAGTGGCAGAGTTTATATCTGTAGACAATTTGACTTGCTATCTACAAATTTACTGTTTTTGCTTTGCTTAGCCGATTAATACCGCCTTTTTTAGGTTGTTTTAACTACAAAAAAAGCATGAGTAACCATTCAGCAATAGCAAATGGGCAAGTCTCATTCGCTATTGCTGAATGGTTGCCATGGATGCGAAGTTACGAAACTATTAAAGGGTGGTTCTATAAATTAGTTCCTTCTCTTATGAGAAATCTCCGTTCCGTTGTTTGGAACGTGCGTTCCGTACTACGGAACGGCCGTTCCGAACAACGGAATGTGCGTTCCGTAGTACGGAACGGAACTTTCAG
>CAVAQY010000037.1:0-26405 GCA_963590865.1 Bacteroidaceae bacterium
GCTACACTTTATTCCTGATTACCTGGTGTCACCAACCGAGGATATCCGCTGACCCAGAAAATGGGGTCAGCGAATATTTCCGGTTGGTAACACCAGAGAATTCACAAGGAGGGTATGCTGCAAGTAGAAAGTGGAATACCCCTCTTCTTGAATGTTTATTATTCAGTAGACGCTACTTATTGCTGTCCGCTATTTGGTGATAATCACAGATAGATGTAATTTTGTACCAAAATTAATCGCAGGCCGGTGTGAACCGGTGCATTTTGCAAATATACAATAAGGTGAAACAGATAAAGACCTTCGTAAAGATTTTCCTGCTGTGGACAGTTATCGGAATGCTCAGCAAAGTGTTCTTCCTTGTTGTTCACAGCAAACTTATACCCAATCCAAGTTTTGGCGACTATCTCGCAGTCATGTGGCATGGACTGACGCTAGACATGGCCATGGCTGGCTATCTTACAATTTTGCCCTCCATCATCCTCATATTGTCCATATGGAGCAAGTGCAGGGTCATTCTTACGGTGTGGCGTGCGTGGCTTGCCTTCACGGCTCTGGCGGTATCCATAGTGTTCGTCGCCAATATAGCCCTGTATGGCTATTGGGGCTTCCCATTGGACAATACCCCGCTGCTTTATCTTAAGACATCGCCAACCGACACTCTGGCAAGCATGACGACGCTACAGATAATATTCATACCTATACTTGTGGCCGTAGTGGCCTTTTGTATCTATTGCCTCTTGGCCAAAGCTGGGCGTGGGGTATTCGTGGCGGTGAAGACAAGCAAGAAGGTGAATGTCATTACGTCAGTCATCATGCTATTTTGCACAGCATCCCTGATAATACCCATACGGGGAGGAGTCTCCACAGCGGTAAACCACACAGGTAATGCCTATTACTCCACCAACATACGCCTCAATCATGCTGCCGTGAATCCCATGTTCAGCTTCTTCGAATCTGTAATACACATCGACGACATCGGTTCTCGCTACAGGTTCATGGATAATGATAAGGCGCAAAGAATATTCAATGACTTAACGTACACCAAACTGCGTCAAGACGCAGAAAAACATGACTATAACGTCGTTGTGATATGCCTGGAGGGCTTTTCAAAATATATCATGGAGGAGAGTGGGCATGTCAAGGGGGTAGTGCCAAATCTGGAGCGCTATTCGCGCGAAGGCATATACTTTACAAACTTCTATGCCAACAGCTTCCGCACCGACCGCGCCATTGTCTCAGTCTTCAGCGGTCTGCCGGCACAACCCACGATGAGTGTCATGGATCAGCCGCATATCAGTACCTCGTTGCCCTCATTAGCGCGCACTTTGGCTAAAAGCAACTACGACACGCATTTCTACTATGGTGGCGATGCTGGCTATAGCAATATGCGATCATATGTCATCGGTACAGGATTTAAGACGATTACTGACCAGCACGACTTCGATAACAAATATGTGACAGGCAAATGGGGAGTGGCAGACGGACCGCTATTCGACCGTGTGCTTGACGATATAAAGAAGGAAACAGCAAAGAGCAACGTACCGTTTTATAAAGGTATAATGACAGGCAGCAGTCATGAACCATTTGACGTGCCAGACTACAGGAAACTTGCCAATCCCGCACTCAATGCCTTTTCTTATTCAGATTATTGCCTTGGCAAGTTTATAGAGAGTCTGAAAAAACTGCCATGCTGGAAAAATACCGTCATAGTCATTGTTCCGGACCATCTCGGTGCATATCCGGACAACATAGACAACACGGAGTTGTGGCGCTATGAACTGCCATTCATCATGCTTGGCGGACCTGTTTCCGCTCCGCGACAAGTGGAAACGTGTGGTTCACAAGTAGACATCTGTGCCACCGTTTTGGGCATGATGGGCAAAGACCATTCGGACTTTCTTTACTCCAAAGATCTCTTCGATTCTCAAGCACCGCATTTTGCTTTCTTTACTGTACCCGATGCCATGGGAATGATTCAGGACAGCACCTTCGTCTATTACGACAATGTCTCAAAGTCAAAGATAAGGTCGCGGGGCATCAATGACTCTGAACTGCTCATCAAGTCGCAGGCATACCTACAGAAGCTCTATGACGACCTTGAAGCCAGAAAGAACGGGAAATAAGAAATTTCTGGTTGCAGCCGACAAGGCCAAAGGTAGACTGGGCGTTATTCTGGTTGCTCTTCATTAACTTCTGTATACTGCCCACAGGCGTGCTTTGGCCTCCAAAGGTTAACAAGTTCGTTCACGAGACGTTTTGACTCGATGTGTATACATACACTATATGCTGGTTGCGTCTGCTGTGCAGGTAAAGAATCGTATCTACTGAATAATATGCAGCTTTATTGATTGTCAAGACAAAAATAATACTTTTATTGCTGTCCGCTAAAACTCAAAAGAACAACGAAGTTATCTTCATGTGCCAATGAAGTTGCCTTCATGTGCCAATGAAGTTATCTTCATGTGCCAATGAAGTTGCCTTCATGTGCCAATGAAGTTACCTTCATGTACCAACGAAGTTGCCTTCATGTGCCAACGAGGCTATACCTCATCATAAAACGTATGTGCATTGTATAAAAGGAAACGTGGGTGGCAAACCTTTGTCTGCCACCCACGCGGGATATCTTTTCGTTCGGCAAATGCTGACTGTTCAATCAGCAAATCTTGCGCGAACCGTCGCTTATCACGACATCGTAAACTTTGGGAGAATGGCCGAACTTGGCGGCGAATTTCTCTTTCGCATCAGCAATGAACTTGTCGTAAAGCTCGTCTTTTACAAGGTTTATGGTGCAACCACCAAAGCCGCCACCCATGATACGGCTTCCGGTCACGCCGTTTTCTTTGGCAATGTCGTTGAGATAGTCAAGTTCCTCGCATGACACCTCATATTCTTTCGACAGTCCGTAGTGGGTTTCGTACATCTTCTTGCCCACTGTCTCGTAGTCACCGGCGTTGAGAGCATCGCATACGGCAAGCACACGATCCTTTTCACCAAGGACAAACTTTGCGCGGCGGTAGTCTTCGTCGCCTACTTCTGCCTTCACCTCTTCAAGTTGTTCCCATGTGCAGTCGCGTAGTGTCTCAAACTTAGCTTCAGGATGCTTTGCGGCAATGTGTTTTACAACATTCTCGCAGCTGTTGCGGCGGTCGTTGTATGGAGAACCTGCCAACTCATGCTTGACTACGGAGTCTAAAAGCACCAACTTGTAGCCTACAGGCTTGAAGGGGAAATACTCGAACTCACGGCTTCGGCAGTCGAGACGCATCAGGCAACCCTCTTTGCCAAACACACTTGCGAACTGATCCATGATGCCGCAGTTTACTCCACAGTAGTTGTGCTCCGTGGCTTGTCCTGCCAATACCATGTCCCACTTGCTCACTTTGTTGTCACCGAAAAGGTCGTTGAGGGCAAAAGCGTAGCAGCTCTCGAGTGCAGCCGACGAAGACATTCCTGCTCCGAGGGGCACGTCTCCTGCAAAAGCGGTGTTGAATCCCTTCACGTCAACGCCTCTCTTCTTCATTTCCTGAACGATACCGTAGATGTAGCGCGCCCAGCTGGCACGTGGGCCTTCGGGATCGTCCACCTTAAATTCTACACGGTCTTTCAAGTCGATGGAGTAGGCCATGACTGTATCTGTGCCGTTCGGACGGATTTCGCACATGATGCCCTTGTCTACAGCACCGGGGAATACGAATCCACCGTTATAGTCCGTGTGCTCGCCTATGAGGTTAATGCGTCCAGGAGAGGCATATATACTTCCTTCTTTGCCGTCGAAATGCTTCAAGAAACGGCTTCTAACAAATTCTATTTCCATGTCTTTAAGTATTTAGAGTTAATAAAGTTTCGTGACAGATTAATAATCTTCATCGTGTATGGTCAGTCCCAGTCCGATGCGGCTACCGAAGTTGCAGAACCAGATGATGTATGCGTAGAATACAAACATTGCGCACAGCGCAACAATTACATTTGTATTGTCAACGATAATGCCCATGACGGGGGTAAGGATTGCTGCACCGATGACACCAGTGTTTATTACTCCTGTTGCTGCCTTGGTGTGTGGGCCGAGCTTTTGCAGACCGAGGTTGAATATAAGCGGCCACATTACAGAGTGGAACAGACCGGCGGCGAGCATGAACCATATGCCTATCATGCTGTTTTCAAACACAAGGGAGATGGCAATGCATGCTGCACCGAGACAGAGGCATGCGGTAAGCAACTTACGGGGTTTGAATTTCGTGAGGATACCGGCACCGATGAAACGGCCGATCATCATTCCTCCCCAATAATATGAAAGATAACCGGTGGACAGAGCGGCCAAGGCTGCTGTATCCATGTCTGGGTGAATCAGCTTGAAGCGGTATGGCAGCATAGAGGGTACACCAATCTCAAGTCCCATATACATGAATATACCCAACGCTCCCAGCCACACGTGGGGGTACTTGAACACGCTGCTCTTGTATTCACGGTGCAATCCGGCCTCTTCAGCTTGTTTCCCTTCGTCGATTTTCGGCAGTTTGAGAAATGCAAGAATTATACATATAACCAATGTGAATGCGCCCAGTCCCAGGAACGGACCCGGAACAAATTCGGGTGCCGGTACCTCGCCGTTTATGATTACATAGGTTATAAACAGAGGGGCTACGGTTGTGGCCACAGAGTTCAATGCTTGGCTCAGTGTCATGCGGAATGCTCCCTTTTCGTGAGAACCGAGAACCATCACGTAGGGGTTGGCAACATTCTGCAGCATAACCACTCCCATGGCTACAAGGCACATCGAGGCGAGGAATATGGCGTAGACATTAGCTCCGACGTTTATGGCCCAAGTGATTCCGAACGAGTTTATCATGAAGCCGATGCCTGCTACTGCAAGACCGAGAATCAACGTGTTCTTATAGCCAATTTTGCTCATCAGCAACGCGAAGGGTATGGAAAGCAAATAAGCACCGTAGAATGCGGAGTTGACATATTGGCCTTCTTGTGCTGACAGCTTGAACGCTTCGGAGCAGAACGCAATCATTGAGTTGTTCATAGTGGTGATGAATCCTATGAGGAAGCATACGATGAACACGACAATCAGCGCGAATGTGTAGTTCTGTTTAGGTTTTTGTGTCATTTCTTTAGTGTGTTTTTGGGATATGGTTTTGTTATTGATAAAAAGCATTCATGTTACGTTACTTCTCTACGCCGAATTTGTAGATAGTCTTTTGCTTGTATTGCTCGCCCGCATTGAGCACTACCGACGGGAAATACGGATGGTTGGGAGTGTCGGGGAAGTGTTGGCACTCGAAACAGATGGCTGAACGGCGTGGGAATGTGGCTCCATGCTGTCCTTTGTAGCCGTCTGCCCAGTTGTCGGTGTAGACTTGCACTCCTGGTTCGGTCGTGTAAACCTCCATAGTGCGTCCGCTGTTAGGTTCCGTCACTTTGGCAGCGAAGCTCAGTTCGCCTTCCTCTTTCTTGTTGAGCACGAAGCAGTGGTCGTAGCCGGCACCGTTCTTTATCTGTATGTCGTCGGCATCGATGTCCTTGCCCACGGGTTTGGGTGTACGGAAGTCAAACGGAGTGCCCTCCACCAAGCGTATTTCGCCAGTTGGGATGGACGTGTCGTCGATTGGAATATAATAGTTGGCATTGATTTCGCAAACAAGATTGTCTATTGAAGGTGTCGGGTTTGCGATTCCGGCGAGGCTGAAAAAACCGTGATGCGTAAGGTTCATCACCGTTTTCTTGTTTGTACAGGCGAGATACTCTATCACCAGTTCGTTGTCATCGGAGAAAGTGAACTCTACAGTGACCCTAAATTCACCGGAGAAACCTTCTTCACCGTAGGCCGAAACGTAGTGCAGAGCCAATGAGCGCGGCCCCATCTGACGTGCGTCCCAAACCCTTGAGTGGAAACCTGTTGGTCCTCCGTGCAGTGCGTTGGGACCGTTGTTGATGGCCAACTGGTATTCCTTGCCGTTCAGGATGAAGTTTCCGCGTGCTATGCGGTTGCCGTAGCGTCCGATAAGCGTTGAAAGAAAAGGTTCCGGACTGTTGATTACATCTTGGATATTGTCGTGTCCCTGTATGACATTCGCCACATTGCCGTCTTTGTCAGGCACCATTATCGCGACTATGGCACCACCGTAGTTGGTTATCGCCACTTCATATCCTTTTCTATTGCGAAGAATGTACAGGTCTGTCTTCTTCCCATTGATTGTGGTCTGGAAGTCTTTGCGGTTCAGACCACACAGATTTGCGTTTTCACTCGTGGTATTTGTCATAAGTTATTTGGTTTTTAGTTAATGATTATGCTATTGCAAAGTAACCGAAAAAAAACGAATATGACAAATGAAGCGTTGGAAAAAACGCAGAGGGTGTGTTAAAAACAACTAATGGAAAGCAGACATGAAGTCGGCCACTACATAGCTGCTTCCACCTATAAATATAAGGTCGTCGTCAGCGGCAGTCTTGACCGCAGAATTGAACGCCTCAATTACTGTGGCGAAGCAGTCGCCTTTCAGTCCGTGGCTTTCTGCTTTTTCTTTCAGGACATGCTCGTCCATTGCCCGCTTGTTGTCCGCTTTCGTGAAATAATATGTGGCATCCTTGGGCAACAGGGACAGTACTCCATCTACATCCTTGTCAGCTACCATTCCGAACACGAGATGTTTCCTGTGGCAATATGTGGCTGCGAGTTGCCGACTTAGGTATACCCATCCGCCAACGTTGTGTCCAGTGTCGCAGATTACCCTTGGATTGTTTTCCACGGTCTGCCATCTGCCAGCCAGTCCTGTATTGGTTGCCACTTGTGCAAAGCCGCGTTTCACACAGTCTGCCACGTCTTTTCCGTCAAACATGTCGCAGCTTTCTGCAAGAGTGTCAATTACTTTCAGCACTGTGTTGGTGTTTTTCTTCTGATAGATACCGCTTAAGTCGCCGTGTATTGCGCCGTATGAAACCGTGTCATAATCCATTCCGTTGCCGTCGGCGGACAGTTCAGCTGCTGTAACTTCAGGATTGTCTTCTGCAAATATGATTCTTGAGTTTGCGGTTTGGGCTTTCAACTCAAACACAGGTCGCGTTTCGCTGACCGTTTCACCTATTACAACCGGTACGCCCGGCTTTATTATCCCGGCTTTCTCACTGGCAATCTTCGCTAAAGTGTCGCCCAAAAACTGCGTATGGTCAAAGCTGATGTTTGTAATAACCGAGATTGTCGGTGTAATGATGTTGGTGCAGTCCAACCGTCCGCCGAGTCCCACCTCAATGACAACCACGTCAACGCTCATATCACTGAAATATTTGAAAGCCAGAGCCGTAGTCACTTCAAAGAAAGATGGATGGAGAGGCTCAAAGAATGCCCTGTTCTCCTCAACAAACCTGACTACATAGTCTTCTGATATTGGAGTGCCGTTGATGCGTATGCGCTCCTTGAAGTCCACCAGATGTGGCGATGTGTACAGTCCAACATTGTATCCGCACTCCTGAAGTATGGCAGCTATAGTGTGAGAGCACGATCCCTTACCGTTCGTCCCTGCCACGTGTATGGTGCGGTAGTTGCGGTGCGGATGGCCGAAGTGGTTGTCCAGTGCAATTGTGTTTTGCAGTCCCTCCTTGTAGCCTGATGCCCCTTGCTTCTCAAACATCGGCATTTGGTTGAACAGAAATTCTGTCGTTTCCCTATAATTCATGTGTCAGTGTATAAAGTAGGTATTCAAAATTATCCGTATACATTTATTGTTATTGGGTCAGCAGATGACCCGTATTACTTATAAGGTCTGTTTACACTCCTAAGTATAATAAAAGGGAGCAAAGATGGTACGGCTGATTGTCAAAACTCCCTTGTGAGGGTATGACACTTTATCGTTTCCGTCCATTTTGCTCCCTTTCCGTTATGTCTATGTCTCGGATTAGCTTAGTTATGTTCAAGAAATAGCTTGAGTAAGTTCTTACTGTATTTTTTTGAACATTACTTAGGCGAAGAAGTTTTTGAACTTTTGGAATATGGTTTGTTTCGTGGCTGAATCACCCTTGAAGTTGTCGCTGTCCTTGAATTTCTCAACAGCATCTTTCTCGTCTTTGCTCAGAGTCTTAGGGATATATACGCTTATGTTCACTATAAGGTCTCCCCGTCCATGGCCGTAACCCTGTACGGCGGGCAGTCCCTTGCCTCTCAGACGCAGTGTCTTGCCCGGTTGAGTGCCGTTTTCTATCCTTACTTTCACCTTAGCCCCCTCAATGGTGGGTATCTCCGCCTCACCGCCGAGAGCAGCTGTAGGAAAGTCGAGTAACAGGTTGTAGACCACATCGTTGCCATCGCGCACGAAAGTATCGTTGCATTCTTCTTCGATATACACCTGGATGTCACCGTTCACCCCGTTGTGAGGTCCTGCATTGCCCTTGCCAGGCACGTTAACGACCATGCCTTCGGCTACACCGGCCGGGATGTTTATCTCTACGACCTCTTCGCCTTTTTCCACACCGCTTCCGCCGCACTGGTGACATTTGTCCTTTATCACCTTGCCTTCGCCGCCGCAAGTGGGGCATACGCTTTGGGTCTGCATCACTCCGAAGATGCTTTGTGCCGTGCGGGTCACTACTCCTGCACCGTGACAGGTAGGACAAGTTTCTGCCTTGCTGCCTGCTTCAGCACCGCTGCCGTGACAGTGCGAGCACGTAACGTCCTTGCGCACTTTGAATTTCTTGGTCACTCCGGTGGAGATTTCGGCCAGTGACAGTTTCACTTTGAGCCTCAGGTCACCGCCCCGGTACTGTGCAGCTCTGTGTTGACTGCCTCCGAAACCTCCGAAGCCCCTTGCACGACCTCCGAATATGTCGCCGAACATGGAGAATATGTCATCCATGTCCATGCCGGCTCCACCTCCGAAGCCTCCAAAACCGCCTCCTGCTGGACCGTTGAAGCCGAACTGGTCATACTGCTGACGCTTTTGTGCATCGTGCAGCACGTCGTAAGCCTCTGCGGCTTCCTTGAATTTCTCCTCTGCTTCCTTGTTTCCGGGGTTGCGGTCGGGGTGGTATTTGATGGCAATCTTGCGGTATGCCTTCTTTATCTCGTCTTCCGATGCGGTTTTCTCCACGCCCAGCACCTCATAATAGTCTCTTTTTGCCATTTGCCTTAAGGTCGTTTTTCCGTTATGGGGCTTATCCGTTACCGTGTTATTGTCCCACTGCCACTTTGGCGTGGCGTATCACTTTGTCGTTCATTTTATAGCCGGCAAGCACGCAGTCAAGCACTTTGCCTTTCTTGTCATCACCCATTCCGGGCACCATGGCTATCGCTTCGTGTATGTCAGTGTCAAAGTCGGCACCGTCGGTGTCTATCTTTTTCACCCCAAGACTTTCGAGTGCTTTCTGGAATTTGGTGTAGATAAGTTCCACGCCCTCACGCAGCACTTTCGGGTCATCGGTCTTTTCACCGCTTGCCAAGGCGCGTTCCATATCGTCAAGCACTGGGAGTATGGCTGAAACAGCCTTCTCTCCACCGTTCAGTATCAGTTCGGCTTTTTCCTTGAGCGTGCGCTTGCGATAGTTGTCAAATTCAGCCACGGCGCGCAAATATTTGTCTTTCAGCTCTTCTATTTGCTTGTTGGCGATGTCCAGAGGCGACTCTTCTTCCTTTTCTTCCGGAGTTTCGTTCTGCTTGTCATCGTTTTCAGACGGTTGCTCACCGCAGTTGCACGACTTTTCCTGACAGTTTTTCTGTTCCTGCTCCTGCTGTTCCTCGCCGGTAACGTTGATATCTTTCTCCTTTTTCATCTTTGTTGTTGCTTTTGGTTCGTTGTCGGACACGCTGCAAAAAGCGTGCCGCAAGTCCAAGACTACTCTCCGTACATCTTTGCCTTCTGCGCTTTTATGTCCTCGTCGTATATATACTGGTCGTATTCCATCAGTTTGTCAATGGTGCCTTTGGGAGTCAGTTCTATGATACGGTCGGCCACGGTCTGTATGAACTCGTGGTCATGGCTGGCAAAAAGTATGTTGCCCTTGAAGGTGACGAGATTGTTGTTGAACGCCTGTATGCTTTCGAGGTCAAGGTGGTTGGTCGGTGTGTCAAGTATCAAGCAGTTGGCGTTGCGCAGTTGCATTCTTGCTATCATGCAGCGCATCTTTTCGCCTCCGCTTAGCACATTGACTTTCTTCTGAACGTCCTCTTCCTTGAACAGCATGCGCCCGAGGAAACTCTTCATCATCACCTCGTTGCCCTTGCCGAACTGGCTCAGCCAGTCCACCAAGTTGAGGTCGCTGTTGAAAAACTCGGTGTTGTCAAGCGGCAGATATGCTGTGGTTATGGTCACTCCCCACTTGTATTCGCCAGCATCGGGTTGGCGGTTGCCGTTGATAATCTCGAACAGTGCGGTCATAGCCTTAGGGTTGTGGCTGAGGAATACCGTTTTCTGTCCCTTCTCGATGGTAAAGTTCACGTTGTCAAACAGCACTGTGCCGTCGGTGTCTATGGCTTTCAGTCCGTTTACCTCAAGTATCTGTGTTCCCGGTTCGCGCTCCATCTGGAATATGATGCCAGGATATTTGCGTGAAGAGGGGCGTATTTCCTCAACGTTCAGACGTTCCAACATCTTCTTGCGGCTTGTGGTCTGCTTGCTCTTGGCCACATTAGCCGAGAATCGGCGTATGAACTCTTCCAGTTCCTTACGCTTCTCTTCAGCCTTCTGTCGCTGGTTCTGAGCCTGACGCAGTGCCAGCTGTGAACTTTCGTACCAGAACGAGTAGTTGCCCGAGAATACCGTCACCTTGCCGAAGTCGATGTCTACCGTCTGTGTGCTTACTGCGTCAAGGAAGTGGCGGTCGTGGCTCACTACGAGCACTGTCTGCTCTATGTTGCTGAGGTATTCCTCAAGCCACATAACTGTGTCAAGGTCAAGGTCGTTGGTAGGCTCGTCGAGCAACAGGTTGTCTGGATGGCCGAACAAGGCTTTGGCAAGCATGACCCTCACTTTTTCTGTGTTGGACAGTTCACTCATCATCTTGTCGTGCATGTTGTCCTTCACGCCGAGGTTTGTCAGCATCTGGTCGGCATCGCTCTCGGCGTTCCATCCGTCCATCTGCGCAAACTTGTCTTCCAGTTCAGCCACTTTTATACCGTCTTCCTCGTTGAAGTCGGGTTTCATGTAGAGTGCTTCGCGCTCCTTCATGTTCTGCCACAGTGGTTGGTGACCCATGAGAACGGTGTCGCGAACGCTGTAGCTGTCATATTTGAAGTGGTCCTGCTCCAATACTGACAGGCGTTCACCAGGACCAAGTTCCACAGAACCTTTGTTTGGCTCCAGTTCGCCGCTGATGGCTCTCAGCAAGGTAGACTTGCCGGCTCCGTTGGCACCAATCACTCCATATATGTTTCCGCTTGTAAACTTCAGGTTCACGTCCTTATAGAGAACCTTCTTGCCGAACTGTATGGCAAGGTTCGATACAGTAATCATCTCTTTATACCTTATTAATATATTAAGCGGTTGCAAAATTACAACAAATTTCTTGCATTTCAAAATAACAAAACCGTCCTGCAATGCCGTGCAAAATATCGCCCTTGTAAATGATTGGTGACCAGTCGGTTTTCAAAAACGGCCAAGTTTCTAATGGAATCTATCCCAACTCAACAGAAACGGGTGACGGAACACATGGAGTTGACGCTGTGGCAAAACGGCACTTCAAGCAATAAAACACTTGATATTCTGTACTGCCACGCGCAAGTCAGTAACTTGTCCACCTCAAGTTAGTAACTTGACAGGCACAAGTCGGCGACTTGACAAATTAACATATTCAGTGCCTAAAAACAAAGCAGCTTACGCCATTCTACAAGAAACTGTACAGCGAGCAGCAAAAGGTGTACTACCGCTCCCTCGTGGATAGCGACGTTTCTGAGGTGGATAGAACAGTCGCCTTCGTCACGCAAGCTTTGCATTTGCCACAATAGCGACGTTTCTGAGGTGGATAGAACAGCCCGCCAGTGCGGACTGCGCTGTTCTCTACAGTTTTACCTTCTTCTTTGCCGCCTTACTCTCGTTCTGTATCCGGTTGAGGGCTGTCACAACGTAGGTATATTTGACTTTACCGTCGGTATAGGGCAGCTTGTAGTGGTTGTCATCCGTGATGGCTACAATTTTGGTCGGGTCATCCGTATTGATTTTCTCGCCTTTGCCGAACCTGTATACAACGTACTTCGTGGCCTCGTCGCGCCAGTCTCTGCTCTTGGGAGCCGTCCAAAAGAGCATGTAGCCGTCGGATGTCCACACGGCTTTCAGCCGCTTCACCTTCTTCGGATTCTTTTGGTCTATGAACGGCATGGCCGGTTGCAGCGCAGGATACTTCCAGTAAACGTTGCGGAGCATGGTGCCGTATTTTCCAATGTCATCTACTACGGCTTTGGAATACCACAATACCGTGCCTCCAACGTTGGGGAGACTGCGGTGTAGTGCGTATTTTGCCGGCATCTGGTTGAGCTTGGGATTGTCAACGTCGGCGTATTTTACCGTCCTCTCCACGTCTTCGCCGATGAACAAGGGACGGTTGGAGGCGTGTCTGTCCCACCAGTTTATCAAAACCTTGTAGTCTGCCGCCGGGTGGCCTATCTGCCAGTACAGCTGTGGCACGCAATAGTCCACCCAACCGTTGTTTACCCACAACAGAACATCGGCATACAGGTCATCGTAGTTTTGCAGTCCGTTGGTGTCACTGCCGTTGTCTGCATTCTTTTTGTTACGGTATATGCCGAACGGAGACACTCCGAACTTGACCCAGGGCTTTATGTTGACGATGGTGTCATGCAGCTGTTTGACGAAAAGGTTCACGTTGTAGCGTCGCCAGTCGGCGATATTGCCTATGCCGTTGGATTTCCGGGCAAACAAGTCCTGGTCGGGTATTGTGGCTCCTGCGGCAGGGTAGGGGTAGAAATAGTCATCCATGTGAAGTCCGTCAATATCATAGCGGCGCACAATGTCAGCCACAACGCGGCAGATGTACTCCCTGTTCTCGTCAATGCCGGGGTTCAGGATATATTGTCCATCGTATGCAAACACCAAGTTAGGCTTTTTCACCGCGATATGAGACGCAGCAAGGGCGGAAGTGCCCTTGGTCTTGGCACGGTACGGGTTGATCCATGCGTGCAACTCCATGCCTCGCTTGTGGCATTGCTCCACCATCCACTGCAAAGGATCCCAGTATGGCTGCGGAGCACGCCCTTGTGTACCGGTGAGGAAACGGCTCCAAGGTTCATATGGGCTGGAGTAGAGAGCGTCACATTCTGGTCTCACCTGAAATATTATGGCGTTTGCCCCGTCCTTTTGCAGTGCATCGAGATGCGTGGTGAGCGCGTTTTGCATGGCCGATGTGGACATTCCCTGGAACTGTCCGTTGACGCACTGTATCCAAGCTCCACGGAACTCGCGCTTCTGTTGGGCGTTGAGTGTTGAGGGAAGCAGTATTGCAATTGCGGCCACGATCATTGCCGCGGCTGTCTTGATGTGGGTTGCTGTGTATGTGCTTGTTCTCATTTCAGGTAGTTGTATATTTCTTGGGTCCAGTCTTCCCCGTTTATTGTCAGCATTGTGTTTATTCCCAACTTCTTTGCTGCCTCCACATTGCGCTGTCCGTCGTCGAGGAAGAGTGTCTCGGCTGGATTTATATTCTCACTGTGCAGGACATGGTTGAAAAAGGCGGCATCAGGCTTCATGGCTCCGCATTTGTAGCTCATGTAAATAGCGTCTATGTAGTGGCCGAGAGGATGTCCCTGACCGTCAAACCTTTCGCTTAGTGCCCAATCCATCATAAACGGGTTAGTGTTTGACACCAGTACCGTGTGGTAACCCTCATTCCGGAGTTTCTGAAGCACCTCAAGATTTCGCCTTGGCACTTCCTTGCAGTAGCCCAACCATGCGTGTTGACACTGTTCCCAAGTCAGTTCCCGTCCGGCAAGTCGGCTTAGTCCGTCCACGAAATCCTTGTCCGAAATACGTCCGCACTCCAGATCGCCGAAGATACCTGACTGTGTGTATATGTTGAGTTGCTTCCCTGCGTCGGGAAGTCCCAGTTCTTCAAAACGCCTTGTGGCCGTTTCAGGCGAAAGAGTGAGTATCACCCCGCCGAAATCAAACAGTATATTCTTGATTTTACCCATAGCTGCGTATCTATATTATGTGGGTGTATTTATTGGTCTTTGTCGAATAGATTGAGCTTGTTCTTGCGCGCTTCATCAAGTGAAGCGAGCTTTTCCTGCTCCAGACCATACTCCTTGCGCAGGTTCTCATACCGGGTTTCAAGCTCGTTCTCAAGCTCCGGCTCCTTGTTTTTGTCCATAAGGCGTGCGGCAACGAGCGCATTTTGCGATGCATCCTTCATCCATACGACCGGGCCTCCATAGACCGGTGCCACTTTCAGAGCTACATGCAGCTCGCTTGTGGTTGCTCCGCCAATCATTATAGGTATGTCAAGTCCTGCTTCTGCCAGTTCGTGTGCCACGTTGACCATCTCTTCGAGGCTTGGAGTTATGAGTCCGCTGAGCCCGACAATATCTACGTGTTCCTCCTTTGCCTTCTTTACAATCTGTTCAGCCGGCACCATCACACCCATGTCAATCACTTCGTAGTTGTTGCAGGACAGGACAACGCTCACAATGTTCTTGCCTATGTCGTGCACATCGCCCTTTACAGTGGCCAAAAGCACCTTGCCGGCCTTGGCTCCGCCGTCGGTCTTCTGCGCTTCTATGTGCGGTTGCAGTATCTGCACGGCCTGTTTCATGGTGCGTGCGGTCTTCACTACTTGAGGAAGAAACATCTTACCGCTTCCGAATAGTTCGCCCACGGTGTTCATGCCGGCCATCAGCGGACCTTCGATGATGCTTACTGCCTTCGGATATTTGTCCAACGCCTCGGTCAAGTCTTCTTCAAGAAACTCCCCCGTGCCCTTTATCAGAGCGTTGGCCAACCTTTCCTCCAGTGTACCGTTGCGCCATTCGGGCGTCGATGCCGTAGCAGTGTCAGCCATACCGCCGTTGTTCTTTGCCGCATCGGCCTTTTCCTTGATGTCGGAAGCGAGGTCTGTGAGAGCCTCTGCCGCTCCTGCCGTCCTGTTCAGTATGGCATCTTCCAATATTTTCAGCTCGTTTTCCGGTATATCGCCGTAAGTTACCTTCGTCGCAGGGTTGACTATTCCGAAGTCCATGCCCACCTTGATGGCATGAAAGAGGAACACTGCGTGCATGGCCTCGCGGATATAGTTGTTGCCGCGGAACGAAAACGACAGGTTGCTAACGCCTCCGCTGATGTGTGCGCCAGGCAAATTAGTGCGGATCCATTCCGTTGCACGTATGAAGTCGGCAGCATAGCCGTCGTGTTCCTCCATTCCCGTAGCTATGGCCAGCACATTCGGGTCGAAAATGATGTCGAGAGGGTTCATCCCAACACGTTCCGTGAGTATTTTGTAGGCACGTGAGGCTATTTCAATGCGCCGTTCGTAGGTCGTGGCCTGTCCTTTTTCGTCGAAACACATTACCACTGCCGCCGCTCCGTAGCGTTTGATGTCACGTGCATGGCTGACAAACACTTCCTCTCCCTCTTTGAGTGAGATGGAGTTGACGATGCTCTTGCCCTGCACACACTTCAGTCCGGCCTCGATAACATCCCACTTTGACGAGTCAATCATCACGGGCACCTTGGCTATGTCTGGCTCTGCCGCAATCATATTCAGGAAGTGAACCATCTCAGCCTTGGCGTCGAGCAGTCCGTCGTCCATGTTTATGTCTATCACGAGTGCCCCATCGGCCACTTGTCTGCGTGCAATGCCGATGGCTTCGTCATAGTTCTTCTCCTTTATAAGCCTAAGGAACTTGCGCGAACCGGCCACATTGCACCGCTCACCCACGTTTACAAAGCGCACTTCCGGCGTTACGTTGAGTAAGTCAAGCCCGCTTAGCCACATTGTCTTGGGCTTTGGGGTAGGGCAGTGTGGCTTCTTTCCGGCTGTGAGCGGCACGTATTTGGCAATGAACTCCTCTGTTGTGCCGCAGCAACCACCGATTATGTTCACAAGTCCCTCGTCGATAAACTCGCCAATCTTGGGTGCCATACTCTCCGGAGACTCGTCATACAGTCCCAGGCTGTTGGGCAAGCCGGCGTTAGGGTATGCGCTAATATAATAAGGTGCACGGGCTGCAAGTTCGCGCAGGTAGTTTTTCATCTGGTCGGCACCGAAAGAACAGTTGAGACCGACGGAGAAAATGGGGTAGGTGCTTACGCTTGCAAGGAAAGCATCGAGCGTCTGTCCGCTCAAAGTGCGCCCAGCAAGGTCGCTCACCGTCACCGAAAGCATAATGGGAAGGTCCACTCCGTGACGCGCCATCACCCTCATGGCTGCGTCAATGGCCACCTTCGCGTTGAGTGTGTCGAATATTGTCTCAATCAAAATGGCGTCAACACCGCCTTCAACCAGTGCGTCAATCTGTTCTGTATATGCATCCAGCAGAGTGTCGTAGGTCAGTTCGCGTGCAGCAGGGTCGCTCACGTCAGGACTCATGGAACAGGTCTTGTTGGTCGGACCTACCGAACCGGCCACAAATCTCGGCCATTCGGGAGTGGAAAAGCGGTCGGCGGCACGCCTTGCAATGCGTGCTCCTTCAAGAGCCATCTCGCCGCTGAAGTCCTCCAGACCGTAGTCTGCCTCAGAAATGCGCTGGCTACTGAATGTATTGGTTGTTATAATGTCAGCTCCTACGGCCAGATATTTGCAGTGAATGTCGCTTATGACATCGGGACGCGTTATGTTGAGCATATCATTGTTGCCCTTCATTGTGCCTTCGACGTCCTTGAAGCGGTAGCCACGGAAGTCTTCTTCTCCCAGCCCGTATTGCTGTATCATCGTACCCATGGCTCCATCGAGCACGAGTATGCGCTGTTTGATGATGTCTCTAAGAGTCATGGATTTAACTCCTTTCGTTTGAGTTTATATGTCGAATTGATTTTAATAGTGTTTTATCGCTCTGTCCATCTCTCTGCGGTCTTCTTTCTCCTTGAGAGTCTGTCTCTTGTCGTAGTCTTTCTTGCCTTTGCACAGAGCGATGTCCATCTTCGCGCGTCCGTTGCCGTCGATGAACACCAAAAGAGGAACAATGGTGTAGCCTGTCTGCTTTGTCGCGCTTTGCAACTTCTGTATTTCCCGTTTGTTTAGCAGCAGTTTACGGTCACGCTTCATCTCGTGATTGTTGTACGAACCGTAGAAATACGGGCTGACGTTCATGCCTTTCACCCATATCTCGCCGTTGTTGATGAAACAGAACGAGTCGACAAGACTGGCCTTGCCCATTCTTATTGACTTTATTTCCGTTCCTGTAAGGACAATACCGGCAGTGTATGTGTCAATGAAGAAGTACTCGAACGAGGCCTTCTTGTTGCGTATGTTTACAGGGCTCTTTTTCCTAATCAGTTCTTCTTCCTTGTTCATCGGTGCAAAAATGTATGTTTGGTGGACAAGCATCGGCCGTTGTCAGCCGGTGGTGTGTCCATGTTTTCCTGTTATCGTCTCCGGGAGTTGCGTCACTTTACTACTGTGGCAAACCGGTCAATGTGGCTGTCTATATAGTGCGCCACGGCCTCTGTCCACTCCTCTTCGTATTCCACAAAGGTGTCGTCGAGGTCGTCAAACTGCGGAAACTGCTCAAACAGAGCCATGAACTCCTCGTTAGAGCAGTCCTTCTCTATCTCTGAGCGATACTTACCGTATAGTTTGTGTCCCCTGTTTATGAGAGTTGCGAGCGTATCTATGCCCCACAGGCGCATGGCCTTGCCGAACGGGTTGCGGAAGATGAAGCCTCCGTAGCCGTTGTGTATCAGTTGCACGAACCCACCGTCCATCACTTCCGTGCAGAGGGTGTCATAGGCCAGCAGAGTCAGCTGGTCTGCGTTGAGTTCCTGCATGCTTTCAGCAGTAAGTTCACCGCCTATAGCGGTGCGGATTGCGTTGACAAACACCTCGACAAAGGCATCCATGCCGTCTTGTGCAGCCTTTTTCAGGGCTTGGTCGTCTATCTTTACTTCAGTCATGTCTTAGGTTCGTTTCCGTTGCGGAGCTGGAATAGATTTATTTATCGGAAAATAGCGCAGCCTGAAACAGTCAGACTGCGCTATTCAATATGTGCGTGGTTTCCGCTTTTAGCGCGGTCCAGTTACTTCACTTTGGCTACGATTGCCTTGAAAGCCTCCGGGTTGTTCACAGCGAGGTCAGCGAGAACCTTGCGGTTGATTTCGATACCTGCTTTGTGGAGTGCTCCCATGAGCATAGAGTAGCTCATGTTTTCCAGACGGGCAGCAGCGTTGATACGCTGAATCCACAGTGCGCGGAAGTTGCGTTTCTTGCTGCGGCGGTCACGGTAAGCATATGTCAAACCCTTCTCCCAAGTGTTTTTTGCTACCGTCCACACGTTCTTGCGGGCACCAAAGTAGCCGCGTGTGAGTTTCAGAATTCTTTTCCTCTTTGCTCTTGAAGCAACATGATTTACTGATCTTGGCATAGTTTTGTTCTTTAAACGTTAGACAAAGTGGGATTAACGGAGACGCAGCAAGTCGCGAACCTGCTTCATGTCGTCGGTGTCAACGACAGTCTGGTGTACCAAATTACGCTTCTGCTTCTTGGTCTTCTTGGTCAAGATGTGACTGTGAAACGCGTGATGTCTCTTAATCTTACCTGTTCCGGTCAGACGAAATCTCTTCTTTGCACCGGAGTTTGTCTTTACTTTTGGCATTGTTTTGTTGTTTATTATTGTTGTTTATTGCTGTGGCAACGCATATACCGGGCGTTACGCACATTTTTCATTTCTTTTTGTCCGCCTATTCCTCGCCTTTGAGCTTCTTGAGCGCATCGGCACTGATTTTGGCGTTGGCCAAAAGACCGCCGTTGGCCGGAGTTTCCGGAATCTCTGTCGAGGCTTTGCTTGCATTGTCTGCTGCGTTTTCGCTCTCCCTCTTCTCCTTGTCTAATGCCTGTTGGCTCTTCTTTACCACACCTGCTTTCTTCGGAGCGATATAGATGAACATCTTCTTTCCTTCAAGCGACGGCATCCGTTCCACCTTTCCATACTCTTCCAAGTCGTTGGCAAACCGCAGGAGAAGCACCTCTCCCTGCTCCTTGAACAGAATGGAACGTCCACGGAAGAACACATAGGCGCGAACCTTGTTGCCACCGTCCAAGAATTCCTTGGCGTGCTTCAGCTTGAAGTTGTAGTCGTGCTCGTCCGTTTGGGGTCCGAAGCGTATTTCCTTCACCTCAACCTTCACCTGCTTTGCCTTGAGTTCCTTGGCACGCTTTTTCTGCTGGTAAAGGAATTTGGAATAGTCAATGAGACGGCATACCGGAGGAGTTGCGTTTGGCGATATTTCAACCAAGTCCACGCCCTGCTCTCGAGCCATATCCAAGGCCTGTCGCGTCGGGACGACGGTTGAACCGTTGTCGTCTGTGATGCGTACTTCACGCACTCGAATCTGCTCGTTTACACGGTACTGATTCTTATTCTTGTCATTCTTCATTGGCTATTTTTGAAAATCGGATGCAAAGTTAGCACATTCCTCATAATTACCAAAACTTTTGTTGACTTTTATTTATTGGTAGTTTGGTGATTTACCGCCTGTAATCAGCGATGGGAGGCTGTATATAGTGCCGCCCTTAGATGGTCACTTCGCCTCGGATGTCTCTCGTCATATAGTTTCTGACTTGATGATTGTCTGTGTATCGGGCTTGCAGATACATCAGTTTTGTGACAGCACTCTCCACGGTACTGTCGTATCCGCTGATGACACCGGCCGACTTGAGCTGGTATCCTGTGTCGTAACGTCCCATTTCCACGCATCCTGCCATGCATTGGCTAATGTTTACCACCACCTTGCCGTGGCTTGTGGCGTATTCCAGAGCCTTGATCAGCCATGTCACCTGCGGCGCATTGCCGCTACCATAGGTACGCATTACAATCGAGCGCAAGCTTGGAGTTTCTATTATGCGGCGCACAATGTCCTCGCGGATGCCGGGAAACACAGTGAAGACAATCACATTGCAGTCGAGCTGAAAGTGGGGGGTCATGGGTTTTGCATAGTCCGGCTGGAGCATACGGTGGGCATGATAGTCGATATTTACGCCTGCGTCGGCCAGATGCGGATAGTTGAAACTCTCGAAAGCGTTGAAGTTGTCGGCGCTTTGCTTGGTGGTACGGTTGCCGCGCATTAGGTGTCCGTTGAAGTATATTCCTACTTCCGGCACCATAGCCGTGCCGTCGTGTCGCTTGGCTGTGGCAATCTCAATGCTTGTAATCAGATTCTCCCTGCCGTCGGTGCGCAACTGGCCTATGGGCAACTGGCTTCCGGTGAGTATGACAGGCTTGGTCAGGTTCTCGAGCATGTAGCTCAAGGCCGACGCTGTGTAGGCCATTGTGTCGGTACCGTGCAGGATAACGAAGCCGTCGTAGCGGTTGTAGTTGTTGGCAATGATGTGCGCAAGGTCTATCCACAGCTTCGGCGACATGTCGCTGCTGTCTATAGGAGGGGTGAACTGGTAGGTCGCAATGTTCGTCCTTACCTGTTTCAGTTCAGGAACATTGCTGAGAAGATGCTCAAAGTTGAACGGTTCGAGTGCTCCGGTACGAGGATTTCTGTTCATACCGATCGTTCCGCCAGTATAAATGAGCATTACATTGTTGGTGAACGTCATCGTTTACGTGTTATTTTGGTGCAAAAATACCTAAACTTTTCGAGATTACGGATTATCTTTGCTACTTTTGCAATACCGCCAAAGGCTCACCATACGGACGGAAGCGGTCGGATGGCACCAATAATGTCGGGCAACGGCGGAAACTAAAAACAATGACAATAGAAACTAATACATCAAAAACAAAATCACACCTTATTTATTATGAAGCAATTTAACGACGAGAACTTCCTTCTGGATACCGAAGTGGCTCAGGACTTGTTCCACAATCATGCTGCCAAAAAACCGATTATCGACTACCATTGCCATCTGATACCGGAGATGGTGGCCAACGACCACAAGTTCAAGAGCATAACCGAACTGTGGCTTGGCGGTGATCACTATAAGTGGCGTGCCATGCGCACCAACGGTGTGGACGAGAAATACTGCACAGGAAAGGACACTTCCGACTGGGAGAAGTTCGAGAAGTGGGCTGAGACTGTGCCTTACACATTCCGCAACCCGCTGTACCATTGGACACATTTGGAACTGAAAACCGCCTTCGGTATAACAAAGAGGCTCAGCAAGGAGACCGCCCGTGAGATATTCGATGAGTGCAACGAGAAGCTGAAGCAGCCGGAATTCTCCGCACGTGGCTTGATGCGCCACTACAACGTGGAGTGTGTCTGCACAACTGACGACCCCGTGGATGACCTGCGCTACCACAAGCAGACTCGCGAGAGCGGCTTTGAGATAAAGATGATACCGGCTTGGCGTCCCGACAAGGCCATGAACATAGAAAAACCGGAGTTCGCTGACTATGTGAACACGCTTGCAGAGGCTGCAAATGTGTCAATCACAACCTTCAAGGACATGATGGACGCTCTGCAGAAGCGTCACGACTTCTTCGCAGCTAACGGTTGCAAACTGTCTGACCACGGTATCGAGGAGTTCTACGACGACGAGTATACCGACTCGCAGATTGAAACCATATTCTCCAAGGCCATGCAGCGTATGGAACTCTCGGCTCTTGAGGTGCGCCAGTACAAGAACTGCTTCCTCACCAAGTGTGCCGAGATGGACGCAGAGGCTGGTTGGACACAGCAGTTCCATTATGGAGCCATTCGCGACAACAATACAGCCATGTACAACAAGCTCGGTCCCGATACCGGTTTCGACTCTATAGGCGAGTTCAACACCGCACGTGCTATGAGCAAGTTCCTCAACAAGCTCAACATGGAGGGCAAGCTGACCCGCACAATCCTCTATTGCCTCAATCCGTGCGCCAACGAAGTTATCGCTACCATGCTCGGTAATTTCCAGGGAGGCGAACCAGGAAAGATACAGTTCGGTTCGGGATGGTGGTTCAACGACCAGCTCGACGGAATGACACGCCAGATCAACGCTCTCTCGGTGCTCGGTCTGCTCAGCCGTTTTGTGGGTATGCTTACCGACTCCCGTTCGTTCCTCAGCTATCCGCGCCACGAATATTTCCGTCGTCTGCTCTGCAATATCCTCGGCAACGACGTTGAGAAGGGACTCCTTCCCAACGATCACGAGATACTTAGCCGCATGGTGGAGGACATTTCCTACAACAACGCACGCAACTATTTCAAGTTCTATTGATAATGCGACCATGCCCGTAGTGGCGTCAGCATAGACTTTGGCCGGAAGATTGCCGAGCCGCACTTGCGGAAAGCAACCTTTCGGCCATTTTTTTTGCATATATATATAATAAGGTGTGTCATGTACATATAATAAGGTGTACATCGATTGTGTAATAAGATATATGTTGATTATTCCCAGAAGAAGAGAATGGAAAAGAAGACTGTAGCAATACTCGGAATGATGTGTGCCGGTTGTGCAGCCAATGTGGAGCGCAAGCTAAATGCCGTTGACGGTGTGGCTAATGCGGCTGTCAACCTGCCGGCAAGGACGGCTCTCGTTGAGTATGATCCGGCGGAAACGTCGTTGGAAAAGATGAAGGAAGCCTTGGCGACCATCGGTTACGACATGGTGATAGAGCCAGACCGCAATGTGGAGACCCTGGAGCGCAGGGCCTATGTGTCGCTTCGGCGCAAGATGACGGTTTCGTGGATGTTGGCTTTGCTCACGATGTCGGTGTCGATGGGATGGATTGACCTTGGCAATGTGGCTGCTGCCAACCAGACAATGCTCATACTCTCTGTGCTCAACTTCGCCTACTGTGGACGGCAGTTCTTCGTTTCGGCATGGAAACAGCTTACCCACGCCTCGGCCAATATGGACACTCTTGTGGCGTTGAGCACCGGTGTGTCGTTTCTGTTTAGTGTATTCAACACCTTTTGGGGCGACTCTTTTTGGGGAAGCCGTGGCATAGAGAGCCACACCTATTATGACGCGTCGGTGATGATAATATCTTTCGTACTCACCGGCCGGCTGCTTGAGGAGCGTGCCAAGAGCAGCACAGCCTCGGCCATAAAGGGACTGATGGGGCTTGCGCCCAAAACCGCTCATCTTGTACACGACGGAGAAGTCACAGATACGCCCATCGCGGCTCTGCAACCAGGCGATACGGTAGAGGTTAGGGCAGGGGAGAAAGTTCCCGTCGACGGTTCTGCCGTCAGCGGCGAGGCTTTTGTGGACGAAAGCATGATAAGCGGCGAACCCGAACCCGTGCGGAAAGCAAGTGGCGACAGACTCCTTGCCGGCACGATGGTAACATCCGGCACTCTCAGATTCAAGGCTGAGGCTGTCGGGGCCGCCACGGTACTGTCGAATATAATAAGGAAAGTGCAGGAAGCCCAAGGCTCAAAGGCTCCAGTTCAGCGCACAGTCGACCGCATAGCCCTCGTGTTTGTACCTGTCGTGGGCGGCATTGCCCTGCTCACCTTTGTACTTTGGCTCGTGATTGGAGGCACTTCTCAGTTGCCGCACGCCGTTCTTTCTGCCGTGTCGGTGCTCGTTGTGGCTTGTCCGTGCGCCATGGGACTTGTCACTCCCACGGCCTTGATGGTGGGCATAGGCAAGGCGGCGCAGAAGAACATATTGATAAAGGATGCTACGGCACTCGAAAACCTTTGCCGTGTGGACGCTATGGTGACTGACAAGACGGGAACCCTCACTTCCATAACCGACGAAAAAGGAAATCCGAAGCCCGAAACGCTGAAGCCGAACGCACGTGAAGCCATCGACGCTCTTCGCAAGGCTGGGGTGGAGGTGTACATGATGAGTGGCGACAAGGAGGAGAACGTGGCCCGGATTGCCGCCTTGGCCGGGATAAGCCATTGGCAAAGCCGCGTCATGCCCCACGACAAGGAGGATCTTGTGCGCCGTTTGCAGGGCGAAGGTCACCTCGTGGCTATGGTTGGCGACGGCATTAATGACAGTCAGGCGTTGGCCGCCGCAGACGTAAGCATAGCCATGGGGCAGGGAACAGACATCGCCATGGATGTGGCACAAGTGACTCTCATGGGCAACGACCTTAGGCGCATCCCCGAAGCCATACGTTTGTCGCGCCGCACGGTTGGCATGATACGTCAAAACCTGTTTTGGGCATTTGTATATAATGTGGTGTGCATACCTCTGGCGGCCGGTGTGCTCTATGGAGTGGCCGACTTCCAGATAACACCCATGTGGGCAAGCGCACTCATGGCCATGAGCAGCGTGAGCGTGGTACTGAATAGTCTTCGCCTGAAAATGGTTGGTTGAAGTTGAAGAATAAACAATGTCCCCAAATCAACTTGCGCAAGTTGGTTTGGGGACATTTGTAGTATCCTTCTATTCGTCTTCGGCGAACAAGGGGTCTTCCGGCATTACCATTATAGGTTTCTGGTCGTTCAGCTTCAGTATGTTTTCCGGCACATACTTCTTGTCCACCACCAGACGGAACATATATTCGCGCATCCAGCGGTCGCTCATTATCAGGCATCCGTTCTGTCCCCAGTCGGCACCCCAGCTGTTTTCCACTTTCCATTTTGTTGCCTTTCCGTTGTCGTCCAGGTCTACGGCAGTAAGGGTCATGGCGTGGGTCGAACCGCTGTCGAATGTGCTTATGCGCTGCGCCTTGTCCATGCCGAACGTTGTTCCCATCAGCGAAGCATAGTCGAAGTTTTCCGTGTCGGCATAGCCGCGTTTGCGGTCAAGACACTTGCCCACATCATACGAGCTGTACATCTTCCGTCCGTCCTTGAGCGACGCGATTGCCATTGCTTCGATGTCGTCCATGGGCAGATTTATGTATTTCCAGTTGTGGCCGTCGTATGTGTGGCGGTCATATTCCACCTCGTATGTCTTGTAGTATGGGCGGCGCGGGTCGTTCATAGCCATAATGAACGTTCCGTTGATGGAGCTTCCCACCACCTCTTTGTAGAATTCTGCCGGGGTGTACGTCTTGGCCTTGCCTGCACTCTTGCCGTCTTTGGTCTTGAATGTGTATGTGAATTGCGTTGGCGGTTCGCCGATGGTCAGCGTCAGCATGTGGTAGATAGTGCCCAGCATCTGCGTCTTCTCCTTGTTTATGTCGGCCGCCTTCTTGCCGTCTGCCACCATCTTGCGCAGCTTCAGTCCATACTCGCGCAGCTTCGACGACACCAGTCTGGACATTCTTGTGGTGTTGTCCGACGAATAGCTCTCCGGCATTGCCGACTTAGGCACCAGTCCGTACTTGTCGGCAAGGTCAGCCACGCCGCAAAATGTTCCGCCGTCGTTTATCGGACTCTTGAAGAAAAATTGCACCCTCGTGTCGTCTATAGGCTTCTTGCCCGTGTCTATCACGCCCTGAAGGAACAGGTTTGCCTTTTCCAACTGGTCCCAAAAGAAGAGGTAAGCCTGCGAGAACTCCACCGTGAGCGAGTCGGTGCGCTTGGCGAAGTCTGCCTTCAGCACGTTCAGTCCGCTGAACATCCAGCAGCGTCCCGAACTCTTCTGGTCGGTAATCGACTGCTTGGGTGTCTCCACGCTGAAGTATGTGTCCAGCTCTCCTGCGTTGGCGTGGTTCTTGGCCAAGTCGTCAATCGAGTTTGTCGCTATGGCGTTTATCAGAGCCTTGTCGCTCGTGTTTGTCTTTTGTGCTTTTTTGATGTCGCCGAGCATCTGTGTCGAAATGCCTCCTTGACTGTTTTGCGCTCCGGCGGTGGCTGCCATCGCCACGGCCATTGCAAAGATGATTTGTCTCTTGTTCATGTGTTGTCGTTTTTTTTATGTGCGTTCTTTGTTTGTTCTGTACGCAATATGTTTCGGGAACAAAGGTACGCATAAGTTTTCAAAATGCGCAACTTCTTTTCAGTCGGGTCTGTCCTTAGCCGTACCATTCATGCTCATAGTTTCGAAAATGCTGTATGAAATTGGCCGGCTTTCTATGAGAAACATGCGATTTTGAACTTTTTTTCAAGAAAAACACGAAAACATTTGCACGGACAAAATAAAACCACTACCTTTGCATCGCATTTCAGAAATGAGGCGCAAGAAAGAAGGCTCCGTAGCTCAACTGAATAGAGCATCTGACTACGGATCAGAAGGTTACGGGTTTGAATCCCATCGGAGTCACAAAGCCATCCAACAGCAGTTGGGTGGCTTTTTTTTTCTTGGTATGCTCGCCTTGCTTAGGAGGTACGTCGCCCTCGTACAGGCTCACCCGACAAACATGGGGGATTCTTGGGTCAGCGGATATCCTCGGTTGGTGACACCAGGTAATCAGGGGTCAGCGGATATCCTCGGTTGGTGACACCCGTAATCAGGAATAAAGTGTAGCT
>CAVAQY010000038.1:0-26373 GCA_963590865.1 Bacteroidaceae bacterium
AACTTTCAGTTGGACAAAGATACAACTTCTATTAGGTAAATGCAAAATCACACAATGACTTCTCGTGGTTTTCTCAGCAGCCATCTCCAGATTCTTTCTTCGAGCTGCATTCGATTGTTGAGATGGCCAAGAAACACAACAAGACACCTTTCAATGCAATTCAAGCCTTGTTTGAGGTTTGAGACCTCGTCATGCACCTACCGCTGAATAGTTACAAATGCACGAAATTTGGTAAAATAATGTTAAACAGGGGGGGTGAGCCATGGTTCTTATGGATTAAAAACCTATCTTTGCATCAGACAAGTTGCACTCGGGAAATTGAAAACGAGTTTTCTTCCCTCTCGTTTGCATTGTCTTTGCTGACAAATCTATTAAGTAGACAACCTACAGACTGCATATTGTCATGTTTTGTATCCGCAAAGGTTACAGGCGTGTCAAGGAAAAAAAGGAAGTGATACAAGCGACTTACAAATTCATCTATTAATACAAAAAAACATGAAACAAAAACTACTAAGCACTTTCCTTGTGGCAGCAGGACTGCTCGCAGGGACAACAGGGACGTGGGCGGACTCTGAAACGAAAACGGCCTTTACGCAAGATTTTACGGGAACATCAACGGCTCCTTCTGATTATGGCTTTTCTTTGGTAGGAACGGCAAGTGAAAGTGATGGAGGAAAGGTTGAGAATGAAGTGTTTTCAATAGTTGCGGGTGGTGATTCAGGATCCGATATAGGATATGAATATCGGGCCTCTTTTACGTCTATTACGTCTGGAAACATCGTAACTTTTAGCTGTGACTGGTCTACTGGCAATGCTACAGGAACACGTGCTTATTCTGAAATTTATTTGGCAGATGCTTCAGTCAATAAAATTTTTGATATTTCTTATGATGGTCAAAATAAGAAGCTAAAGTTGAATGGAAATGAAGTCGCTAGTGGTGTCGATCGTAATCAGACTTTTGCGGTAACGGCTGTTGTTGACATGACAAGCCAAAAGGTGAAGTCGTTGAGTGTTGGAGCTGTTTATTCTGCTGAAAACATTGCGTTTACATCATCCGAAGCAAGTGAAATTTCTGTTTTTGGATTTAAAAATACAGCAAAGGCCAAATGGTCAAATACGTCTTCAATCGATAATGTTTCAGTGACATATGAAGAGCAAACGGCAGCATCGACTACTTACACAATAAACTACGAGTTTGAGGATTCTATTGTTGCCTCAACGGAAGGTAGTAGTGTGGTAGGAGACGAAGTTACGGCGCAGACGGTTGTATATGATAAAGACGGCGTCAGATACTTGATTGTGGAAGATGAGTCTCCTTCGATGGTGTTGAAGGATTCTGCTAATGTTCTGAATGTGTCGGTAAGGAAGCCTTACACTGCGACACTGAATGTAAAAACTACTGTAGGTGGAGAAATGTATTCAAGCTCATCCCAGATTATGGAAGAGGGAGACGACAAGTCGGTATCTTACACATATGTGTATTCTGCTTACGTAAACAAGGATGGCGTTTACTATGTTGCCGACAACACCGAGTCGTTTGGCGAGACTGGCACATTCACCGATGGCCAGACGATAGACAAGACTGTGACTTACTCAAAAGTAGCGAGCGATGTGGTTTATTTCAGAGAGGCCGAGGACGAGGACGCAGTAGGCAGCGACATAACATTATCTGGAGGTGCAGACGGTCATGTGAACGCAGATAATGCCCGCAACAGAGGTTTCTTGGTTGGCGAGTTGCCTGCAGGCACGTATCAGTTTGCCGCTGTGATTACTGCCAACAACAAGAGAAACTTGGTTGTGAGGGAGTATGTTGCCGATGGTGGCGATGTTGCAGGTTCGGAGATTTTGGCAACATTAAACTATGGTACACAATCGGCTGCATTTACACTTTCAGAGGCTACAAGCATTGTCATAAATGGTGCTAATTCAGGAACATCAAAGACCAACCAGTCTGAAGACTTCGACTATGTGGTGATTAAGAAGGTTGCCACCGATGCTACTCTCTCCATCACTTCCGCAGGCTACGCCACATTCGCTCCTGTTACAAACGTGACTATTCCTTCTGACGTTACCGCTTACACCGTGACCGTTAACGACGACAACGCGACAATAACGCTGAGCGAGATAAGCTCTGACGCAGTGCTTCCTGCCGGAACGGGTGTGCTGGTGGCCGGAGCAGCTGGAGAATATACATTCAATGGCACAACCGCCGACGCAACCACTCTGGCTGACAACGACCTGAAAGTGGCTGGCGCAAGTACAGTGGCCGACGGTAAGCAGTATGGTCTCGGACTGGTGGACGGCAAGGTTGGCTTCTTCAAGATCAGGAGCGGTGACACCATGGCCGAGGGCAAGGCTTATCTGGAAGTTAGCACTACAGACGCAGCCAAGATGTCGTTCTTCGCTCTCAGCGGAGAGATTACAGGCATCAGCACGGTTGAGGCAGCCAAGGCAGACAACGGAGCGTTCTACACTCTGCAAGGCGTGAAGGTTGTGAAGCCAACCAAGGGCTTGTACATCAATAACGGCAAGAAGGTGATTGTAAAATAATAGTTTTAACGAAAATCCAACAAGAAAGGAACAACAATTATGAAAAAGAAAATATATGAAAAGCCCACAGTAGCTGTGGCTAACATAGAGGCAGAGGCGTTCTTCGCAGCAAGTAACTCAATCTCGGACTCGCTGGGCAACCAGGAGATTGGCGGCTCGAATATGTTGTCGAAGGACAACAACGGCTTTGACCTCTGGGGTGACGACACCGAGGAGTAACAGCTCTGCATTTTGCGAATTCCGCATGATGCGGCGAGGGCGCCGCACCTCCTATATTACACAAAAGAGCGGCTGGCCATCGTGGTCAGCCGCTTTTGTTTGCGAATTTCGCATGATGCGGCGAGGGCGCCGCACCTCCTATGGCTCCGCCTTTCCCTTGCGCTTGAAACAACCTTCTTGTAGAATTATTAGGTGGAAATAAACGGGGGAAAGTTTGTGTAGTCGGACGAAAAGCAGTACCTTTGCACCGCATTTTTGCAAAAATACAACATTTATCAACATTAACAAGGTATGAATCAATACGAAACCGTTTTCATTTTGACTCCCGTTTTGTCTGATGAACAGATGAAGGAAACGGTCGCCAAGTTCAAGACCGTCCTCACCGACAATGGTGCGGAGATTGTGAACGAAGAGACCTGGGGACTTAAGAAGATGGCTTATGCTATCGAGAAGAAATCGACTGGCTTCTACTGCCTGATCGAGTTCAAGGCTGAGCCGACAGTAATCAAGACTCTTGAGACTGCTTTCCGTCGTGACGAGAAAGTAATCCGCAACATCGTTGTGAAGCTCGACAAGTATGCTGTTGAGTATGCAGAGAAGAGAAGGAAAAAGTACGCTAAAACAGAGGAGGCTTAAACCATGGCACAGGAATCTGAAATAAGATATTTGACTCCACCTTCAGTGGACACAAAGAAGAAGAAGTATTGCCGTTTCAAGAAGAGCGGCATCAAGTATATTGATTACAAGGATCCGGAGTTCTTGAAGAAGTTCCTCAACGAGCAGGGCAAGATACTTCCGCGCCGCATCACAGGAACTTCGCTGAAGTACCAGCGTCGTGTGGCTCGCGCCATCAAGCGTGCTCGCCAGATAGCATTGCTTCCTTATGTAACTGACTTGATGAAATAAAACAGGAAAGGAGACAAGGCAATATGGAAATTATACTGAAAGAAGACATCCTGGGACTGGGATTCAAGAACGATATAGTTGAAGTTAAGGCAGGCTACGGCCGCAACTACCTTATCCCCCAGGGCAAAGGTGTTATTGCATCGGCTTCGGCAAAGAAAGTACTCGCAGAGAACCTGAAGCAGCAGGCTCACAAGCTGGCCGCGCTGAAGGAAGCCGCAGAGAAGAAGGCAGAGGCTCTTAACGGAGTGGCTCTGACCATCGCTGTGAAGGTGAGTGCTACAGGCGTTGCATACGGTTCGGTTGGCAGCACTCAGGTGGCTGAAGAGCTGAAGAAGCTCGGTCACGACATCGACAGAAAGATAATCAGCATGCACGACATAAAGAAGGTCGGCGACTATGTGGCAACCGTTCACTTCCACAAAGAGGTGGCAGTCGAGATACCTGTAAAGGTGATTGACGAGAGCGCACCCGCAGAGACTGCTCCCAAGGCAGAAGCTGCTCCTGCAACAGAGGCTCCTGTAGAGGCTCCGGTGGCAGAGGAAGCACCATCGGCAGAATAATTGCTGTAAAGCGACAATAGTTTAACGTGGAGAATCCCGGTTTCGCAAGAGCCGGGATTTTTTTTGTTAAACACGTAGATGGCAAGCGTTGTCTAATCGAGCAAGGCCGCTGCGTCTCATGTGCAAGAACAAACTTAGTTCGATCATGCGCAGGACTTTTTAAAGCTTACGCTTTTTGGTACGGCACCCTCGTCGTACCATTCGTGCGAAATTGACGTGTACATGGGCAAACTTAGTAGGTGCAGCGTCCTCGCTGCACCCGTCTGTCGGATGAAGAAGTCGCAGGGCTGCACGGATGATGCGGCGCAAGCTTAAAGCGGTTCTGCCTCTGTTGCCTATGCGGCGCAAGTTGTGGCAATGGAAAGGAAGAAAAACAAAAGGGCGGAACACTCTTTGGCGAAGACCGTGTAAGGTGCTTCTTGTGTGTTCCGCCCTTGTATGTGGTGTGCTTGTCCGGCACTTAGAATGGCAGGTCGTCTGCGCTGTTGCTGTCGGCAGGTGCGGCAGATGCAGGAGGAAACGGCGCGTCGCTTGCAGGTGCTGAAGCCTGTACGGGTGCCGCTGCGTTAGGCTGCTGCTGAACGTTGCGGTTTATTGCCCAAGCGTTTATCTGATTGTACCATCTTCCGTTGTATTCGTGTGCGTCGATGTCAAACGAAACGGTCAACTCCTCGCCGCTCTGTATGTTGAAGTTGTTGAGCTTCTCCTCGCCGAACACCCTGAAGCAGCACTTGCGGGGATACTGGTCGTGTGTTTCTATAACGAAGTCCTGCGATTTCCATGCGTTTCCTGTGCGTGCCGATACGCCGCTGCTGGCCGGCAGGACAGCGATAATCTTTCCTGTAATTTCCATTTTTATTGTTTTTGTTTTATGGTTTGTTCCTCTTTGAATAATCACTTGCGAAATTACAAAAATTGTTTTAAAACGTGGAACTTTCCATTGGCGTTTTTTGTTACTGCCGCACTTATTTTGTATTTTTGTGGTCTATAATGTGAAATAGAAAAAGAAACAATAAACACCCATGAGATTTACAGTATCAAGCACATTGCTTAGCAGCAAGCTCGTTGCCCTTTCACGCGTAATAAACTCAAAAAATTCGCTTCCGATTCTGGCGGACTTCATATTTGATGTCCGTGGAAACGTTTTGAACCTCACCGCATCAGACAGCGAGAACACCATGCGCACATCGTTCGAACTGGTGTCAAGCGACGGCGACGTTGTCTTCGCCATAGGCAGCCATGACCTGCTTGAGGCCGTGAAAGGATTTTCCGAGCAACCGATATCCATAGAAGTAAACAAGGAAAGCAAGCTCGCTACCATAAGCTATCAGAACGGTCAGTTCTCGCTCCCGATAGAAGACGCTGACGAGTTTCCCCAGCCACAGGCGTTGAGCGACGACGCAAGGGTGATAAACATACCTTGCAACATGCTTGCGGACAACATCAACCGTTCGCTGTTCGCAACCGCACAGGACGAACTGCGACAGGTGATGAACGGAATATACTTCGACTTGACTCCCGACTGTCTGGTTGTGGTGGCAAGCGACGGTCACAAGCTGGTGCGCAACAAGTTGCTCACCGTGAAGAGCGACACTCCTACATCGTTTGTATTGCCCAAGAAGCCGGCGACATTGCTGAAGAACCTTCTCGGGAAGAACGACACCAACGTGTCGATAACGTTTGACGACCGCAGCGCAGAGATTGATTTTGAAGACGGAGTGCTCTCGTGCCGACTCATAGAGGGACGCTATCCCAACTACAATTCGGTAATACCTCAGAACAACCCCAACCAAGTGACGGTTGACCGTCTGGCTCTGCTCAGCGCATTGCGCCGTGTGCAGACATTCGCAAGCGAGTCGAGCAACCTGATACGTTTCCATTTGGAGCCAGGACTGCTCCAGTTGGATGCCGAAGACTTTGACTTCTCAAAGACTGCAACGGAGAAAATGGTGTGCGAATATACAGGACAGCCAATGGACATCGGCTTCAAGGGCACTTCGTTCATCGAGGTACTGTCCAATTTCGACTGTCCCGAAGTGATAATACAGTTGGCTGACCCGAGCCGTGCCGGACTGGTGTTGCCGTCAGAACAGCCGGAGAATCAGGACGTGCTCATGCTTATGATGCCGATGCTCATCAACTAAACGAGGCGGAAAGGGCATTATGAAGCTGAATTTACAGAAGCCGCTCGTCGTGTTCGACCTGGAAACGACGGGGCTTGACATCGTCAAGGACCGCATAATACAGATTTCATATATAAAAGTAAATCCTGACGGAAGCGAAGAACGCGGCAACCATATAATAAATCCCGGGCAACCGATACCGGAAGAGGTGGCGCAGCTCACAGGCATTACCGATGCTGATGTGGCTGGCAAGCCGTCGTTCAAGGATTTGGCGGCTACTTTGAGTGCAACATTCAAGGGATGCGACTTCGCAGGGTTCAACTCAAACCACTTCGACATTCCCGTCTTGGCGGAGGAGTTCCTGCGTGCCGGAGTTGACTTTGACTTCCGGAAGTGTCGTCTCATAGACGCGCAGACAATATTCCACAAGATGGAACGGCGCAACCTTGCCGCAGCCTACAAGTTCTATTGCGGACGCGAAATGGAGGAAGACTTCGAAGCTCACCGTGCCGACCAGGACACAGAAGCTACATACCGTGTTCTCATGGGCGAACTTGACAAGTACAGTCCCGCGAGCGAACCTGACCCGACCCGTCAGTTGAAGAACGACATGGACTTCCTTGCCGAATTCTCCAAGCAGAACAATAATGTCGATTTTGCCGGGCGCATAGTTTGGGCTGAAGCAAAGGGCACAGACGGCAAGACAAAGTTGGACAAGAATGGCCAGCCCGTGCTTGTGGAGGTGTTCAACTTCGGCAAGCATAAGGGTGAACCGGTGGCAAAGGTACTGCGTTTCGACCCCGGTTACTTCAGCTGGATGCTTGCCGGCGAATTCACCTATGACACCAAGCAGGTGCTGATGCGCATCCGGCTCCGTGAAAGCAAACTGTTGAAACAGTAAAAGCGACTGTCTGGTTGGAAAGGAATGTGGGCAGTTCTATGAATACCGCAGTACAAAAAGAATAGAACCGCAATCTGGCAAAGCTGATTTATAGAACCACCCTTATCTGTTGAAGTCATTAAAACAAGAGAACAATAATGCTAAAGGGCAAACACATAGTTTTAGGGATAACCGGCTCCATCGCAGCCTACAAGGCGTGTCTGATAATCAGGGCACTGGTAAAGCGTGGGGCGGAGGTGCAGGTGGTCATAACGCCTGCCGGCAAGGAGTTTATTACCCCCATAACGCTGTCTGCCTTGACGCAAAAGCCGGTGATAAGCGATTTCTTCTCGCAGCGTGACGGCACATGGCACAGTCATGTGGCTCTCGGCTTGTGGGCAGATGCCATGCTTGTGGCACCGTGTACGGCATCCACATTGGGCAAGATGGCCAACGGTATTGCCGACAACATGCTTATCACTACCTATCTCTCGATGAAAGCCCCCGTGTTCATCGCCCCTGCAATGGATCTGGATATGTATTCCCATCCCACAACGCGGCAGAACATGGAGAGGCTGACCTCGTTTGGCAATCACATAATAGAGCCGCAGAGCGGTTTCCTTGCCAGCGGACTTGAGGGCAAGGGACGTATGGAAGAGCCGGAGGCTATAGTTGATGCACTTGACGCGTATTTTGCGGAAAAGGAAGGCGACCTGCGCGGCAAACGCATAATGATTACGGCAGGTCCCACCTATGAGAATATCGACCCTGTGAGGTTCATCGGCAACTATTCAACAGGCAAGATGGGCTTTACCCTTGCCGCAGAATGTGCGCGCCGTGGAGCAGATGTCACCCTTATAGCCGGTCCTGTGGCTCTGTCTACGCCCGACAAACGCATAAAAAGGATTGACGTTGAGAGTTGCGAACAGATGCACAAGGCCGCTGTTGAAGTCTTTCCACAGACGGATGCGGCCATACTGTGCGCAGCGGTGGCTGACTTCAAGCCGGAAAGAGTGGCGGAAAGCAAGATAAAACGTGCCGGAGACGACCTCGTGCTCCGACTCGTTCCGACACACGACATTGCCGCAGAGCTTGGCCGGATGAAGCAGGATGGCCAGCACCTCGTAGGCTTTGCGCTTGAAACGAACGATGAAGAAGCCAATGCGGAGTCCAAACTGGAGCGCAAGAACTTTGACTTCATCGTGCTTAACTCTTTGCGCAACAAAGGCACATGCTTCCGTTCCGACCAGAACCAGATAAGCATAATAAGCCGGAACGGCAAGAAAGACTTTCCCAAGAAAGTCAAGAGCGAAGTGGCAAAGGACATAATAGACGAGTTGGCAGGTATGGTTAAGGGCAGTTCTGTAAATTACCGTAATACAAACAATAAGATATTATGAGTTTTGCAAGAGTAACGCTGCTGCTTCAGTTGTTTCTTGTGGCTGTATGCACATACTCGCAGGAGCTGGAAGCCAAGATAAACGTGAACCACGCCAAGGTCGGAACGACTGACGTGGCTGTGTTTGACAACCTTGAGCAGACCCTGACCCAGTTTGTCAACGAGCGGCAGTGGACCGACTTGCAGTTCCAGAAGAATGAGCGCATAGTGTGCAGCTTCAACATAACCATAAACAAATACGACAAGACGAGCAACACCTTCGAGTGTTCGACCATGATACAGGCCAACCGCCCGGTGTATAATTCCCAATACACGAGCACACTCTACAATAACCGTGATGTGGATTTCAACTTTGTGTTTGCCCAATTCGACCAACTTAATTTCAATGAAGAGACTGTTGACAACCAGTTGATAGCCCTCTTTGCCTATTATGCCTACCTTATTATCGGACTCGACCTTGACAGTTTCGCTCCCATGGGCGGTACAGACATACTGCAACGGTGCCTGAACCTTGTGAACAATGCTCAGAATCTGGACTTTACCGGATGGAAAGCGTTTGAGAACAGCAAGAACCGCTTTGCGATAATCAACGACTATCTCGATGAGGGCATGAAGCCTTTCAGACAGTTGCAGTACGACTACTACCGTCAGGGACTTGACGAAATGGCAAACAATGTGGAGCGCGGACGGACCAATGTGACCACCGCATTGGAAAACGACCTGAAGAAAGCCCACGAAGACAAACCTTTGAGTCTGCTGCCGCAGATATGGACCGACTACAAGCGCGATGAATTGGCCAATATATATAAAGGTAAAGGCACGCAAAAGGAAAAGGAAACGGTCTATGACATACTCTCCGGCATAAACGCGTCGCAGAGCAACGCATGGAACAAAATCAAGGAATGACCAATGCTAAAGCAACTTTACATAAGCAACTTCACCCTTATCGACACGCTTGACATCAGGTTTAATCCGGGTTTTTCGGTGATAACCGGTGAAACAGGTGCCGGTAAGAGCATCATCCTCGGAGCTATCGGTCTGCTGCTCGGGCAACGGGCCGACACGAAAACGATAAAGACAGGTTGCGCAAAGTGTGTTATTGAAGCCCATTTCGACCTTTCCAACTATGAAATGAGGGACTTCTTCGACAGCAACGACATAGAATATGATGCCGTTGACTGCATCATACGACGAGAACTTGCCGCTTCGGGCAAGAGCAGGGCATTCATAAACGACACGCCGGTGGCCTTGTCGTTGCTCAAGGAGCTGGGCGAAAGGCTTATTGACGTACACAGCCAGCACCAGAATTTGCTCATCGGGAAACAGGATTTTCAGTTGGATGTTGTTGACATCATTGCCGGCAACGGGAAAAACAAGGCCACTTACGCTTCCTGTTTTGCCCGTTTCCAGAACGTAACCCGCCGACTTGCGGAACTAAAGTCGGGCATTGAGCGCGACAAAGCCAATGCCGACTTCCTGCAATTCCAGTTTGACGAACTTAGTAATGCCAATCTTTCCGACGGAGAACAGGAAGAGCTGGAGCACAAAGCCGATGCCATGAGTCATGCTGAAGATATAAAGCGCGCCTTTTATGAGGCTGACAACGTGTTGTCGGCCGATGGAACAGGTGTGGTGGAAAGTCTGAAATCGGCAGCCAACGCCCTGCACAGTATAGGTAAGGTGTTGCCCTCGGCAGAGGAGATGGCCGGCAGAATGGACAGTTGCTATATAGAACTGAAAGACATCTCGAGCGAAATAGACTCCTGTCTTGAAGATGTAGACTTCGACCCCTCTGAACTTGACCGTGTCAACGACCGGCTTGACACCATTTACGGTTTGCAGAAGAAGTACCATTGCAGCTCTGTTGCAGAACTTGTGGCCCGCCGTGATGAGTTGGGAAACCAACTGTCGCACATTGAAAACAGCGACGAAGAGCTGGCGACCATGCAGGCGGAACTGGAAAAAGTACAGGCAGAGTGCCGTAAACAGGCCGAAGCATTGAGTGCAAGCAGACAAAAAGCAGCCAAAACAATAGAGAAATCCATGCTTGAACGGCTTCGTGTGCTCGGAATGCCCAATGTCCGCTTTGAGGTGGCAATCACCCAGGGCGAACTCTCGCCTTCAGGCATAGACCGTGTGGCGTTCCTTTTCAGCGCCAACACGAGCACAGCATTACAACCTGTGGAGCACGTGGCTTCGGGAGGTGAAGTGGCACGTGTGATGCTCTCGCTCAAGGCGATGATAAGCGGCGCAATCAAGTTGCCTACCATAATCTTCGACGAGATAGACACGGGTGTCAGCGGAAAGATAGCCGAGCAGATGGCGCAGATAATGCAACAGATGGGACAGGCCGACCGCCAGGTGATTTGCATAACCCATCTGCCGCAGATAGCCGCTCTCGGCACTACCCACTACAAAGTGTATAAGGAAGAGACCGGCAGCGGAACAACCAGTCGGATGCTGATGCTGGGCGACGAAGAGCGAGTAAGGGAGATAGCACAGATGCTCAGTGGAAGCGACGTGACGGAGGCTGCCATAAGCAACGCAAAAGAACTGTTGAAAAAATGAGAAAACAAATACTTCTTGCTATAATAGGCACGATGCTGGTTTCAGCACCGCTGTTCGGACAGCAGCCTAAATGGGCGAAAAAGGCGGCCAAGTCTGTGTTTGACTTGAAGAGCTTTGCCCTTGACGGTACACCGACCGGCAGCTGCAATGGCTTTTTCATCGGTATTGACGGTGAAGCCGTGGGATGTTTTGCCCCTTTCCGTAGTGCTTCGAGGGCTGTCACCGTTGATGCCCGCGGTAAGGAAAATCTGGTTGACTGCATCATAGGCGGCGATGACATGTATGATTTGGCCAAGTTCCGTATCGCTGCCAAAGGAGTCGCACCACTCGAAGTGGCCACCTCGCTTCCTGCGGTTGGCGACAAGGTGTGGCTTATTCCATACGCAAAGACGAAAACATCGGCGGAAATAGCTGGCGAAGTGGTCAAGATGGAGACCGTAAGGGACAGCAATGTCTATTATACTCTGCACCTTACAGCTCCTATAGATGCTGCCGGTGCTCCGATACTCAACGACAGAGGCGAGGTTATAGGACTGCTTCAGCGTCCTGCAACTGCTACCGATACAATGAATTATGCCGCAGGAATCAAGCTTGCCGCCGGGATGAAAGCCACCGGATTGAGCATTAACGACCGTGCATTAAGGCAGACGAGGGTGAAAAAGGCTCTCCCGGAGGAACTGGACCAGGCTGTATTGACCATGTATATAGCCGCCCAGACTCTCGACTCTGCCGACTACGCCTCGCTTGTGGATGACTTCATCACCACGTTTCCCAAGGCTCCCGACGGATACATTTACCGTGCGCAGATGGAAACCGGCGCAGACAAGTTTGCTGAAGCGGAGACCGACATGATAAAAGCCATCGGTTTGGCTGACAAAAAGGACGTGGCGCACAATGAATACGCCAAACTGATTTATCAGAAAGAGATATTCAAGGGCGACAAACCGTATGCAGGATGGAGTCTGGACAAAGCTGCCGACGAGGCCGACAAGGCTTATGAAGCCAGTCCGATGCCCGTCTACAAGGAGTTGAAAGCTCGCATCCGCTTTGCACAAAAGCGTTATGACGAGGCTTACGAACTGTTTGCCGGACTCACAAATACAAATCTGCGCAGTGCGGAGCTTTTCTACAGCGCGTCAAGGTGCAAGGAACTGCTCGGCGATACCGCCGCAATGGTCAATATGCTAGACAGTGCCGTCAATACCTTCAGCAAACCTTACCTGAAAGCGGCTGCACCATACATTCTGGCAAGGGCACGGGGACTGGTTAAGATGGGTAAATATCGTGCTGCGGTATTGGACTTCAACGAATACGAAAAGCTGCTGTCAACCGAAGTGAGCGATGCTTTCTACTATGAACGTGAGCAAGCCGAACTGTCGGGAAACCTGTTTCAGCAGGCCATCAACGACATTGACAAGGCGATAAGCCTCAACCCAAAAACTGCAATCTACTATGCAGAGAAAGCGATGGTAGAGGTTAGGGTAGGGCTGTTCGACAATGCGGAAGCCACAGCACACAAGTGTATAGCCGTTGACGGACAGTTGAGCGACGGCTACTTGTTCCTTGGACTTGCCCAATGCCTGAAGGGAAACAAGGCGGAGGGCATGGTAAACCTGCGCAAGGCCAAGGAGCTCGGCAACGGACAGGCCGACGGACTGATGGAGAAATACGGGGAAAGCGGAAGCAAGTGATGCTGCATCCGTCGGTGCGCCATTTCAAATCTGGCACATTTCCAATGGCTTGCAGAACCTTTCTCAATTAAGTAGGTGTTCAAAATTATTTGATATGGATATGCGCTTTATTCTTGGCTGTATGTTCGGGTTGAAGAGTGAGTGTAGCGGGCTACACGACCGATGAAAGCCGGGCATACAGGCAAAAAGAAAGTGCAGAGACATGTCAAAGTATAATAGCCACCTGCTGACCCATAAATATATACGGATAATTTTGAATACCTACTTAATAGTGTTACCTTTGCAACGATTTTTCATAAGAAGAAACGATTATGCCGAAAATATCAGAGCGCGGCATTGAAATGCCGGAGTCGCCCATTAGGAAACTTGCACCGTTGGCTGCGGCAGCAAAGAAGAGGGGAGTGAAAATCTACCATCTCAACATCGGGCAGCCGGATTTGCCCACGCCTCAGGTGGGTCTTGACGCATTGAAGCACATAGACCGCACTATCCTTGAGTATTCGCCGTCGCAAGGCTACCTGAGCTACCGCGAAAAGCTCACTCGCTACTATGCCAAATATGACATAAACGTGGAGGCTGACGACATCATAATAACCTCCGGCGGTAGCGAAGCCGTGCTTTTTGCGTTCATGTCTTGCCTTAATCCCGGTGACGAGATAATCGTTCCCGAACCTGCATACGCCAACTATATGGCCTTTGCCATATCGGCCGGTGCCAAGATACGCACGATAGCCACCACGATAGAGGAAGGGTTCTCGTTGCCGAAGGTCGAGAAGTTTGAAGAACTCATCAACGACCGTACTCGTGCCATAATGATTTGCAACCCTAACAACCCTACCGGTTATCTGTATACCCGTAGGGAGATGAACCAGATACGCGACTTGGTGAAGAAGTATGACCTCTATCTCTTTTCCGACGAGGTGTATCGTGAGTATATCTATACCGGTTCGCCCTATATAAGTGCCTGCCATTTGGAGGGAATAGAGCAGAATGTGATACTGATAGACTCCGTTTCCAAGCGCTATTCGGAGTGCGGAACAAGAATCGGAGCACTTATAACGAAGAACAAGGAGGTGCGCAATGCCGTGATGAAGTTCTGTCAGGCACGCCTGTCGCCTCCGCTTATAGGCCAGATTGTGGCCGAAGCCTCGCTTGACGCACCGGAGGAATACTACCGCGACGTGTACGACGAGTATGTGGAGCGACGCAAATGTCTCATTGACGGACTTAACCGCATACCGGGAGTGTATTCGCCCATACCTATGGGAGCGTTCTACACGGTGGCAAAGTTGCCTGTTGACGACAGCGAGGAGTTTTGCCGCTGGTGTCTGTCGGAGTTCAACTACGAGGGAGAGACGGTGATGATGGCTCCGGCAGCAGGATTCTATACCACTCCGGGTGCTGGAAAGAATCAGGTGCGTATAGCCTACGTGTTGAAAAAGGAAGACCTTACGCGTGCCCTTGTGGTGCTCCGAAAGGCGTTGGAGGCTTATCCCGGACGTGTAGACAGCAACGATTAGGCTTTTCAGCATGAACTTTCCCTTATTCATAGCAAGACGAATATTCAAGGACAAAGGCGGTCGCCAGAAAGTGAGCCGTCCGGCCATACGCATAGCCACGATGGGAGTTGCCATCGGCCTTGCCGTGATGATAGTGACCGTATCGGTGATAGTTGGTTTCAAGCACACGATACGTGACAAGGTAATAGGCTTCGGCAGTCATATCCAAGTGACCAATTTCCTTTCCATACAAAGCGCCGACTCAAATCCTGTTTGTGTCAACGACAGCATGATGCGTGTGCTCGGCGGTGTTGAAGGCGTGGCTCATGTGGAACGGTTCGCCATTACCCATGGCATATTGAAGACCGACTCTGACTTCATTGGCATCTCATTCAAGGGCGTAGGACCGGAGTATGACCTCGGTTTCCTGCGTTCCAATATGATGGAGGGCAGCTTGCCGAAGTTCAGCGACACGAGTAGCGGACAGAAACTGGTGCTTTCAAAGATGACGGCCGACAAGTTGAGGCTCAAGGCCGGCGACAAAGTGTATGCCTACTTCATCTCCGGCGACAATGTGAGAGCACGGCGCTTTACGGTTAGCGGCATCTACCGCACCAACATGACACAGTTTGATCAGACTCTATGCTTTACCGACCTCTATACTGCCGTGAAGCTCAACGGTTGGCAGCCCGACCAGTGCTCTGGGGCGGAACTCCTTGTTGACGATTTTGACAGGCTGGAGAACGTAGCGGCACAGGTCGTTGCCAAAGTAAACCGCACCACCGACAAGTATGGCGACACTTACACCTCGCAAACTGTCTACGAGGCGTACCCGCAGATATTCTCATGGCTCAGTCTTCTGGACATAAATGTTTGGATAATATTGGCTCTGATGATGTGCGTGGCCGGTTTCACCATGGTTTCGGGTCTGCTTATCATCATTTTGGAGCGCACCCAAATGATAGGGGTACTCAAGGCATTGGGCGCAAACAACACATCCGTTCGCCGCACATTCCTCTGGTTTGCCGTGTTTATCATCGGGCGCGGAATACTTTGGGGCGACTTGGTCGGCATAGGACTGGTCCTGTTGCAACAGCAAAGCGGTTTCGTGCATCTTGATCCGGCCAGCTATTATGTCAGTACCGCACCGGTGGAACTCCATTTGCCATTCATCGTACTGCTGAACATTGCAGCCCTGCTGATAAGCGTCTTTGTACTCATTGCCCCGAGCTATCTTGTCACTCGCATACGTCCTGCCAAGTCAATGCGCTACGAGTAGTGGTTCATGGCTCCATTCTCTATACATTCGCAGAAAACTATAGCAAGTACGTATCGATACAGAATGCCGGTTTTCACAATATAGCATATTGACGAGCACAATATAGCATATTGTGAAATGGGCATATTCAGCGGCCCAAAAACAAGGCAGCTTATGCCATCCGCAAGAAACCGTACAGCAGGCTCCCCTAAACCCGAAAATTCAGTCAAATAATTCTGAACACCATTAACGATATGAAATCAATAGACCGAATCCAGCAAGCGTTGAGCCTTGTGGTTTGTCTGCTCATCGTCGCCTCACTTGCCATTGTAAAGTATGGCGGGCTGTTGGGACACGACTTCGAATCAAGGCAAGCGACCTCGCAGATTGCAGACAACGACACCTTGCGCAGGGGTGACAATGGAACAGTGGTAATCAACACTTCATCGTTGGCATCCGACATAACGGGATATGCCGGTAAGGTGCCGCTTGAGATAACAGTCAGGGACGGCGTGGTCGAGAGTGTGAAGGCCATGGACAATGCCGAGACCAAGGACTTCTTTGACAGAGCGTCTGTCCTGCTTGACAAGTGGAATGGCAAGACCATAGACGAGGCCACCGACATGGATGTTGATGCCGTTTCGGGGGCAACGTTCTCCTCTAACGCCATCATCGGAAACATGCACCGTGGGTTGCAATACGCAAAAGCCAACTTGGATTATCCCGCTTCCCCCAAAAACGCAGAGGCTTATGCCGAAGACGGCACGGCGCACCTGCTGTCGCTGAAAAACATTGCGGGGCTTCTGGTTGTGCTCATGGCTGCAATCCTACCGCTTTTCATAAAGAACAGACTGTATAATGTCTGCCAGTCGGCACTGAATGTTGTGGTGCTTGGATTCTGGTGCGGCACATTCATTTCCTACACTTCACTTCTGGGGTATGTCGCACATGGCATGAACGTGATGGTCATGGTGGTGCCAGTCATCATGTTGGCTACTGCTTTTGTCTATCCATTGTTCGGCAAGAAATCATATTATTGCACCCACGTGTGCCCTTTCGGTTCACTGCAACAGATAGCCGGAATGTGCGTGAAGCATAAAGTGAAGTTGTCACCAAAGACCCTGAAGCACTTGGACATCTTCCGCCAATGGCTGTGGGCTGTGCTGATGTTGTGCATTTGGGGAGGTGTCTGGAGCGACTGGACCGATTTCGAACCTTTCTCCGCATTCATTTTTCAGTCTGCCTCATGGGGAGTCATGGTCCTCGCCCTTGTTTTCATCGCATTGTCGTTTGTGGTGACTCGCCCGTATTGCCGGTTCGTATGTCCCGTGGGAACCCTGTTGAAACTAAGTCAAACATCAAAATCATAAGACATGAAAACATCAAAGCTGTTGAATATCATATTGGCTGTTGCCCTCGTCGTTGTCTCTGTCAGGCTGGCAATGAATGGCGGCTCTGCCCCGAAAGGCTCTTCAAGTGAAGCCGACAACACCATGGATGTCGTTTACAACAACATCCTGACCCGCGCTTCTGTGCGTTCCTATCAGGACAAACCTGTGGAAGACGAAAAGACAGAAAAGCTCCTGCGTGCCGGAATGGCGGCTCCGACAGCCGTGAACAGACAGCCGTGGCATTTTGTCGTGGTAAGGAACAAGGCTACTCTGGAGGCCATTGCCGAAGCCACGCCCAACGCCGGAATGGCAAAGGACGCTCCGCTGGCTATAGTGGTGTGCGGCGATATGGACAAAGAGGAAGACGACTTCGTGCGTGAATTCTGGATCCAAGACGCATCTGCCGCCACCGAAAACATCCTGTTGGCTGCACACGGCATGGGACTCGGTGCCGTTTGGACCGGCACTTATCCCGACAAGAAACGCTGCGATGCAATATCCAAGCTTCTGAATCTTCCGGCGCACATCATACCCTTCAGCACCATAGTCATAGGTTATCCCAAGGGCGAGACTACGCCGAAAGACAAATGGAAACCGGAAAACGTTTCCTATGAGTCTTTCAGACAGGCACAGACAGGGATGCAAAAGACTGTAGAAAAACCGGTTGATGCCAAGGAATTCAAGGAGTTTGACGTGACAGAGGATTTCCACGGCAATCCTTTCACCTATTTCAAGGGCAAGGGACTGCTGCTTGCCGTTGGTGACAAGTCAGACTTCAATGAGATGACCATTGGTTGGGGAGCACTCGGAAACATCTGGGAAGGCGACCTGTCCACGATAACCGTCTACGTGTCCAAGAGCAGACACACCTTCGGATACATGGAAAAAGCCAAGTATTTCACCGTGATGGAGTTTGACGATTCGCACAAGGAAATACTAAACTACATGGGAACTCACAGCGGGCGCGACGGCAACAAGGCAAAGGCTTTGGGGCTGCACACACGCTTTACCGAGCATGGCACTCCATACTTCGAGGAAGCCAAAACCGTTTTCGAGTGCGAGATGATTTATCACGCCCCCTTCGACCCACAAGGCTTTGGCTCCGTGCCTCAAAAGTTCTATTCCAATTACGCCTATGGCATACATTCCATGATATATGGGAAAGATAGTGAAAGCCATGAGGAAGTGAAGCGTCTCTTTTTGAACGCCCCCCATTCATGCTCAGTTATATGCATAAGTGCAAGTGGAATTTCCACAATTCTTGGCAGCATGAATGTTGTGACGAGGTGTTTATTTATCAATGCGAAAATATTCGTAACTTAGCGGCATAAAAACAAGAGAAGACCATAAGGTAATGGAGGAAACAGTAAACAAAAATATAGCCGGGATGCAGCCGCTCGAGGAAAATCGCGAGGAAAGCGGTCTTGAAATGGACAAGGCATTCGTGTCGGTGAACGGGAATACGGCGGAACGGCTAAAGGAGATAAAGCGTTCGTTTCGCATGATGATGAACGGCGTTGCGGCACAGTCGATGCGCGACAAGGGACTTGAATATCACGTCAACTGGGGAGCTTCGCTGCCCATGCTCAAGGCTAAGGCCAAGGAGATAGGCAAGGATTACGGCCTTGCCATAGCTCTGTGGAAAGAGGATGTGAGGGAGTGCAAGATACTCGCCACTATGATAATGCCGGCTGAGAAGATGTTGCCCGAGGTGGTTGACATATGGATGGAGCAGACCCGGTCGCAGGAAATAGCCGAACTGGCCTCAATGAACCTGTATCAGCACCTGCCGTTTGCTGCGGAAAAGGCGTATCAATGGATGGCTTCCGACAAGGAACTCTATCAGTTGTGCGGCTTTCACGTGCTTTCGCGATTGTTTATGAACGGTCAGGAACCTAACGAACGCGGCATCAACGAGTACATTGACCAGCTTCAGGCCGCCTTGCAGGGCGAGTATCCGGCGGTGAGGAAGGCGGCCATGGCAAGTGCGATGAGGTTTGCCGAACTGGGACTTGTGTATGAACGGTTGGCAAAAAGTGCGTTGAGGAAAGTAGGACTGTCATTTTTTTAGTGTAGCGCAGACTTATTCCAAATAAAAAGTATTAATTTTGTGCGGTTTAGGAACTAAAACTTATGATGAAAGACTGTGTGAAAGCGTCCGTAAGGCAGATACTTACCAGTTATCTTGAGCTGAGCAACCGCAGAAAGACACCTGAAAGATATGCCGTACTTGATGCCGTTTACAGTATCGGCGGCCATTTCACACTCGAAGAACTTGGCGTAAAACTCGCCAACGACGTTCACTTTACAGTAAGCAGAGCAACCCTTTACAACACTCTGCGGCTGTTCATGGAGTTGCGTCTTGTCATAAGACACAGGTTTCAGGGCACAACCAGATATGAAGCATGCTACGACAACGACAGCCATTGTCACCAGATATGCACCGTGTGCGGCAAGGTGACGGAAGTCAAGTCGCCGGAAATAATGGCGGCGGTCAACGGTTTGCAGATGAAAAAATTCCGCAAGGACGGTTTTACATTATATATATATGGAGTGTGCCGCAGCTGCCAAACCAGACAGGCACGGCAGAAAAACAAAGAAATGAAGTGAAAAAACACAAAAGAACCAATCAGCTATGAATAAAGGAAAGATAGATGTCCTCCTTGGCCTTCAGTGGGGCGACGAGGGCAAAGGCAAGGTCGTCGATGTGCTGACACCGCAGTATGATGTGGTGGCACGCTTTCAGGGAGGTCCCAATGCGGGTCATACTCTGGAGTTTGAAGGACAGAAATATGTACTCAGAAGCATTCCGTCGGGAATATTCCAGGGAGGCAAGGTCAATATCATAGGCAACGGTGTGGTGCTGGCTCCCGATCTGTTCATGGAAGAGGCCAAGGCTCTTGAAGCCAGTGGTCACGATTTGCGCAGCCGTCTGCACATATCCAAGAAAGCGCATCTTATCATGCCTACCCACAGAGTGCTCGACGCCGCCTATGAAGCAGCCAAGGGCAAGAGCAAGGTGGGCACCACAGGCAAGGGCATCGGCCCCACCTATACCGATAAAGTGTCGCGCAACGGTCTGCGTGTGGGCGACATCTTCGAGAACTTTGAGCGGAAATATGCCGAGCACAAGGCTCGCCACGATGCGATACTCAAGTCTATGGGCTATGAGTATGACATAACCGAAGTGGAAAAGAAATGGATGGAAGGCATAGAATATCTGCGCAAGTTTGAGATAGTAGATTCCGAACACGAGATAAACAGAATGCTCAAGAGCGGCAGCAGTGTGCTCTGCGAGGGAGCACAGGGCACCATGCTTGACGTGGATTTCGGTTCTTATCCTTTCGTTACCTCGTCCAACACTATCTGCGCCGGAGCTTGCGTAGGTCTTGGCATAGGTCCCAACAAAATAGGCGACGTGTATGGCATAATGAAAGCCTATTGCACCCGTGTGGGAGCCGGTCCGTTCCCGACGGAACTGTTTGACGAAACGGGCGACTTGATACGCCAGCTCGGCCATGAGTATGGTGCTGTCACAGGAAGGGAACGCCGCTGCGGATGGATAGACCTTGTGGCCTTGAAGTATGCAATAATGGTGAATGGAGTCACGCAGCTCATCATGATGAAGAGCGATGTGCTCGACGGCTTCGACACCATAAAGGCTTGCGTGGCCTACAAGCAGAACGGCAAGCAGATAGACTACTTCCCCTACAACATTGAGGAAGGCATTGAGCCTGTCTACAAGGAGTTGCCGGGATGGAAGACAGACATGACCGGATTTACAAGTGAGGAGCAGTTCCCCAAAGAATTCAGCGATTACATCAAGTTCCTTGAGGCAGAGCTTGAAACGCCAATCAAGATAATATCAATAGGTCCGGACCGCGACCAGACAATCGTGAGGAAATAAATGGCACAGAAACCAAGTATTCCAAAAGGCACGCGCGACTTCTCGCCCGTCGAGATGGCCAAGCGCAACTATATATTCGACACCATACGGTCGGTGTATGCCCTTTATGGTTTTCAGCAGATAGAAACTCCCGCCATGGAGACTCTTCAGACCCTGATGGGAAAGTATGGCGAGGAGGGCGACAAGCTGCTGTTCAAGGTGCTCAACAGCGGCGACTTCATGTCGAAGGTAGATGAGAAGGATTTGCAGGAGCGCAACTCTCTCCACCTTGCTGCGCGCCTTTGCGAAAAGGGACTGCGCTATGACCTCACAGTGCCCTTTGCCCGCTATGTGGTAATGCACCGCGACGAGCTTCAACTGCCGTTCAAACGCTATCAGATACAGCCTGTATGGCGTGCCGACAGACCGCAGAAGGGTCGCTATAGAGAGTTCTATCAGTGTGATGCCGACGTGGTTGGCAGCGACTCTCTGCTCAATGAGGTTGAGCTGATGCAGATAGTCGACACTGTGTTCACACGCTTTGGTGTGAGGGTGGTGATAAAGATAAACAACCGAAAGATACTTACCGGCATTGCCGAAGCTATCGGTGCGCCCGACAAGATAGTTGACATTACGGTGGCGATAGACAAACTCGACAAGATTGGACTGGACAATGTCAACGCCGAACTGCGTGACAACGGACTCTCTGACGAGGCTGTGGCCAAGCTGCAACCCATAATATCGCTCAGCGGAAGCAACGACGACAAGCTTGCTACCATAGCCGATGTGCTCAAGGACAGCGAGGTAGGACTGAAAGGAGTGGAGGAGACCCACTTCATTCTTGACACATTGAAGACCGCAGGATTGAACAACGAGATTGAATTTGACTTGACTCTTGCACGCGGACTCAACTACTACACGGGTGCAATCTTTGAGGTTAAGGCTCTCGACACGCCAATGGGCAGCATTACGGGAGGCGGACGCTACGACAATCTCACCGGCATATTCGGCATGCCTGGCCTTAGTGGTGTGGGCATTTCGTTTGGTGCCGACCGCATATTCGATGTTCTCAATGCCCTTGACTTGTATCCCAAGGAGGCCGTTGGCGGCACTCAGCTGCTTTTCATCAACTTCGGTGACAAGGAGACTGCCTACTGTATGCCCATTGCAGCAGAGGCTCGCAAGGCTGGAATACGCACCGAGATATATCCTGACAGCGCGAAGATGAAGAAGCAGATGGCCTACGCCAATGTCAAGGGTGTGCCTTACGTGGCTCTGGCTGGCGAGAATGAGATGGCCGAGGGTAAGATAACGCTCAAGAACATGGCTACGGGTGAGCAACGGATGGTGGCTTCCGATGAACTTATCGCCGCAATCCGACAGTGATGCGGCGCACCTGATACAAACGGACAAGGGGTTGTCGCTCTCGCAGATGACCCCTTTCCTTGTTTTTTACCGTCATAAAGAACGCTTAAACTACAGGGCGGTAATTTATAGAATCATCCAACAAACTTAAAAACCAATAAACCTAAAATGAACAAACTGAAAAACATCACTTTGGCCGCAGTGCTGCTGCTTGTGCTGACGGCCTTCAAGCAAGATCATGTGCCGACAATCTTTATGATTGGCGACTCAACCATGGCCAACAAGAACATAAACCACGGCAGTCCGGAGCGCGGATGGGGCATGGTGCTGCAATGCTTCTTTGACGATGGAGTGAAAGTGGACAATCATGCGGTGAACGGACGGTCTTCGAAGAGTTTTATCGATGAGGGGCGCTGGCAGAAAGTGCTCGATCTGATAAAGCCCGGAGACTACGTTTTCATACAGTTCGGCCACAACGACGAGAAGCCCAAGGCTGACCGCCACACCGATCCCGGCACCACTTTCGATGAGAACTTGCGCAAATTTGTTCGTGAAACACGTGAGAAGGGAGGTACACCGGTGCTGTTCAGTTGCGTGGTGCGCCGCAATTTCTTCAAGAAAACGCCTAAAAACGACGACGATGAGGCTCTGCGCAACACCGTGGCTTCGAAGGTTAAGCCCGAAGAGGGCGACACTCTCTATGACACCCACGGCGACTACCGCTACTCGCCGCGCAACGTTGCCAAGGAAATGGGAGTGGTGTTCATCGATGCAAACACCATTACGCACAATCTGGAGCAGGGGTTAGGTCGCGAGAAGTCCAAGAAACTCCACATGTGGTTCCTGCCCGGCGAAGAACCTTCGATACCGAAGGGGCGCGAAGACAACACTCATTATAATATATATGGTGCGCACGTGGTGGCAAAACTGTTGGCCGATGCTGTGGCAAAGGAAATACCTGCGCTCAAGAAACGCCGTGTAGACTACGACATGGCTGTGGCCAAAAACGGTTGCGGTGACTATTTCAAGGTGCAGGATGCAGTGGACGCTGCGCCAGAAGGCAAGAAAACCACCATCCAACTTTTTAAAGGCGAGTGGACCAAGCCTACTGTACCGAAGGGAAAGAAGGTGAAGTTCATCTTGCGAAACGGTGCAAAGTGGAAGTGATTATTTCATTCCAAAGTAAGGCACAATGATTGGAAGTTTGCTTAGGAGGTACGTCGCCCTCGGCGTACCAAAAAAGCGTGAGCTTTTAGCATCCTGCGCATGGGCAAACTTAGTAGGTGCTGAGTCCCCGCACTCGACCAAATCCCGAACGGTTCCCGAACAGTTCCCGAACGATGGAGTAGGCGATTGTTCCTTTTTCGCAATCCTGCCCAAAACGAGGGGTGCACCGGTTTTGTGCAACCCCTCGTTCGACTAACAGCTCTACTGAAACTTACTTTTTTCGCTGGTTTTGCAACTGCTTCCTTATAAACAGGGTACAGGAAGTAGTCCGTTTACGACTCGTAACCCTGGCATTTGCGCATGCAAAACGCTGGGTTACGGCCAGGCTTCAATGGTTTAATAATCCCATATCGACATATTGTTGTCCCGTGCGTCCGCCTCTTCTATGTCGTTGTCAGACGCATTGCCGCCCCAAGTCACTTCGTTGCCGTTTGTGTTGAGCGACGCTGCCAGCAAAGCCTGGTCGGTTTCCGCCGATATTACGGCGATATTCGGACGTGCGTATGTTTTCTTTTCCATGATGTTTTTCTCCTCATTATTTGATGATGACAATCCTCTTGTTGCAAATGTATATGCCCTTCTTTGGCTGCTCCACCATGATGCCCGACAGCGTATAGTAGCGGTTGTCGGCCGGAGAGTCAATGCCTTCCACTTCGTTGATGGAGGTTTCGATGCCGTCAATGACCAGCGTTTGGGGCAGGCTCGCCACCGTTTGTCCTTTGGCGGTGATGTATGCCCGATAGCCTTTCAGCGTCACGGCGTCGGCTTTGTCGGCCAGATAGAACTTGTTTCCGCTAATGAAATATGCGCCGAGCGGCACGTACTGCTGCACGTAGTTGCCGGTCATGGTGTAGTGGTCGGTCGTTGAGGCTATGGCTTGGGGCGAGATTGTAACGTTTTCCGCCTTGATTTCGCTCACCTCTGCGGCCGGTTTCACTATGTAAGCCATGCCTGCCTCAATGGCCGGAGCATCGGTAAACACCAGCGAACCCGTGTTTGCATCCTCGCCGGTCAGCGTCTTCACCTCCCAGTCTGACGGTTTTTCCATGCTGAACGGCAGACACAGCGTGTTCCATTTGCCGGCCTTCAGAGTTCTTTCCACCGTCACGCTGCCCACAAGGTTGTCCTCTTCGGGCATCTCGGTGTCGGTTTCGCTGAGCGTAACGTCGCTGAACCGCAGGAGCGTAAGGCTCGAAAGGAAGCACCATGTGTTGCCGTTACTGTCGCCGGCCTTTAGTCCCAGCGTCACGGCATCGCCGTCACTTTCCACGGAAAAGTCCACCGTGTAGTCGCCATACTGCGCCGTTGTCACCTCCGTCTGTGCGTCTCCTGCAAAGAAATACACGCCGGAGCGGTTGTCGTTGCCGTTGTTGTTGTTCCAAACCGTTGCTGCGGCCTTGCCGGTGAGGCGGTATTTGCCGACCGGAAGATTGTTTACGGTCTGGTAAATGAGGTTCATGTTGGTCTGTGCGCTGCCGTTCCAGTAGCTGATGCCCATGGTTGTTCCGTCAGAAGTGATGGCTGTGGGAGTCTCGGCATAGCCTCCGGCACTTCCGTTGCGCTTCCACGAGCGGTTTGAACCTATTCCGGAATGCTCGTTGTATGCGCACGATGCGTTGCGGATGTATAGGGTGTAGTCCTTCATAACGCCCATACTGGCTTGAGCTGCCTCATACTCCGTTTGGGTTCCGTGATACTCTATTTTGAAGTTGTCCAGCGCAATCCAGTTGGCATTTGTCGTTCCAGTGGCCTTCACTCCAATGGTTATAGGCTCGTCGGTTGTGTTCACATATTCAAAGGAGCACGTTCCTGCGTCCGGGGCAGCGTATGACGTTTCCAAAGCCGAGGTTGTGGAGTTGGCAAAGCCAGCCATGTTGGTCATGAGATCACCGCCGTTGACATCGTTCACCGCTCCGTTGTAGTTGAACGAAACGGTATAGGTGCCCTTAGGCATCTGCGGAGTGGTCTGTGCGAGATAGAAACCGTTGAGGACCGTGCTTGTCTTGATCCAGCTCTCTGCGTATCCATCAATCAACGTGGCTTCTTTCCACTTGCCTGACTGGAATTCGCAGTTGCCGGGCGACACGAATACCCATTTGTTCTCCGCATCTGACCTGAAGTCTGTGCTGAAGTCAGCGTTGCGAAGCACCATTTCCGTCACGTCATAGCGTGCCTCTGTTGTGCTAATGTTTTCGGCCATAGCTTCCAATCCCCATCCCAAGAGGAGGGAAACGGCCAACGGTTTGAATAAGTCTTGATGTTTCATCTCTTTACAATGTCGTTAGTTATTTTAATCAGGTTTGTAGTCGTTCAATGATCTTCTTGCTGCTTGTCGATAAAGTTTGGCAGCTCTTGTCAAGTCAGCAGTACATAGGCGTTACCGTTGCCGCAAAAGTAGCGACATTGCCGTGATAAGGCGCAAAAGCCCGGTAACCATCCCGTCGGAATGGCGTTCCAAGGCCGTTATGTTACATTATTACTGCTATATGGTTACCGCTTTTTATAACAAAGATACAGAAGCTCTGGATTTAGACGGGAACGGGCTGAAATCACAACAGCGTCGTTGCTTTGTTTTTAGACCACGAATATGCCCATTTTGTCAAGTCGCTGACTTGTACCTGTCAAGTTACTAACTTGTGCTTGGCAATACGGAATATCGATTATGTCATGGCATAAAATAATTAGGGTGTCCAGTTAGATGTTCCGAAAAACAGATGCAAGAATCACCCATTAAGTTATTAATATAATACTCTGATATTTAACGTTTTAAGTAATAAATAGTTCGTCAAAAACTTGCATAACTCGTTGATTTTTAGTAACTTTGAATGTAAATTTAAGATACATAAATCAA
>CAVAQY010000039.1:0-26231 GCA_963590865.1 Bacteroidaceae bacterium
AAGGCATATTTCTGATAGGTAGGGTCGCCCGAATCCTCCATATAGCGAGTGTTCGGATAAGTGACATTGCCATTGACATCCGCCACATTGACCGATGGATACTGATGATGGAGCCACAAAGGAGCCGGCCTTACGGCTACATCCAGAATCACCTTGATATGTGCCTTCGCCATCTCGTCCATCACGGCATCAAACCACTTGAAGTCAAACTGCCCTTCCTTGGGTTCATAACTATCCCAGGCGAGGTGTCCCATTCTGACCACAGAGAAGCCAGCTTTCTTCATCAGTTGGATGTCACTCTTGACTTTATTGATATTCTTATCGTCATGAGGGTGATAGTTGGCACCCACATAGAGCTGTTGCGCTTGCACTGGGGCATGAGACAAGGCAATGATGCCATATGCCAACAGCATGATTTTCTTTACTTCCATTCGTTTTCTAATTTAAGGTTGTTGTTATTATTGATTTCGGAAGCGAAATTAGCGTATAAGCAATAAACTCACGATGGCTTATTGTCCAAATCATGGGTTTATTGTACACGGCTTTAGATATTTTTGTTTTACGAGAAGTGCTATTGTTCAATTACTTTCCGTATTTGTTAGTAGTTTGTGCTTGATTATTTTCAGTGAACACTAAATAGTTGATACTGCAATAATAACATGACAGAAGGGATAAGGTGGGGTTAAAAACGCCTTCTATGCACAAAAGTACTTCAAAGACTCAAGCTTCCAAATGGGCCGTAAGGCGCATTATGGTCGGGCATACACAAACCATTGGCCTGTCTCGCTGAAAAATAGGGTAATTCCCGTTGCAAAACACAGCTTACTTCCGTTGCGAAGCTTCGTCCTCTACTACTGTGGCGCGCAGTATTCGGATGTCATCTACGGGGCGGTCATAGTCGTCGGTGTAGGTTTTCTGTATCTTTTCCACCACATCCAGCCCCTCGATGACTTCGCCGAACACGGTGTAGCCACCGTCAAGATGGGGCGTGCCGCCTATTTTGCGGTAGGTCGTTTCCATTTCGCCTGTCATTTCCACTCTGCCTTCGGGAAGCGAGTCGAGCCTTTGACGCTGCTCCTCAATATAAGCCGAGGGGAAAGTCTTGCCCCATACAATATAGAATTGACAGGAACTTGACTTGTGTTCGGGATTTACATCGTCGTTTTCTCGTGCCATCGCCACCGCCCCGCGCTTATGGTACAGTTGCGGAAGGCGTATTTCGGCCGGCAACTCATAGTCCAAGTCTCCGTCTCCGAGCTGCTTGCCGGGTTCGGCGTGTTTGCTATCGGGGTCTCCGGCCTGTATCATAAAGTTGGAAATGACCCTGTGAAACAGCAGACTGTCATAGAAATGAGACTTGACAAGGCGGATGAAGTTGTCGCGGTGTAGTGGTGTGAGGTCAGAAAGGGCTATCTTGATATTGCCTTCCGAAGTCTCCATCAGCACAGTTGTGCGGCTTTTGTTGCCGGGTTCGGCAGCTTGGCAAAAAGAAAAAGCTATGGTCAGAACGGTGAAAAACAGGAGTAAACGTTTCATGATTGAATGGTTGTTGGTGTGGGGCTTAAGGTTGCCATGAACGGTGCTGCCAATGGGGAAGCGTGTGGCGCATGACAGCTGTGGAAAGAAGTGTAGAGTGGTGGGGTGTGCCGGGCGTGTTTATTCCAGCATGTCAAGCTGCCGCTTCATGGCAGTGAGCTCTTCCTTGACGTTGTGCAACCTTGTGATGATGTCGGCCGTCTTGTCAGCTCCGTCACGGTTGCTGTTTATTATTTTCTTGGCTGCTGCCAACTTGAAGCCACGCACCTTGACAAGGTTGTGTATGAGCTTGATTTGCTCTATGTCCTTTTCGTCGTATTGTCTTATGAGACTCGGACCTTTGGTCTTCGGCTTAAGAAATGGAAACTCCTTCTCCCAGAACCGCAGCGTACTTTCGTTCAGGTCAAACATGGAGGCCACTTCTTTTATGGAATAATACAACTTTAGCTTCTTGTCATAATTCAGTGCCATAATCGCAAGTTTTAGCATTCAATCAGTAAAACATTTGCAAATGTACCAAAAACGGAGTATCTTTGCAAGACTTTTGAAAGTATTTTTGATTTAACAAGCTTAGATATTTATGATGACAGCTAACGAGATCCGCGACTCGTTCAAGAAGTTTTTCGAGTCGAAGGGACACACAATCGTGCCGTCTGCGCCCATGGTCATAAAGGACGACCCCACGCTGATGTTCACTAATGCAGGAATGAACCAATGGAAAGACATTATCCTCGGTACGTGTGAACCCGACCCGCGCCGCCGCGCCGATTCACAGAAGTGTTTGAGAGTAAGCGGCAAGCACAATGATCTCGAGGAGGTGGGTCACGACACCTACCACCACACAATGTTTGAAATGCTTGGCAACTGGAGCTTTGGCGACTATTTCAAGGAGGGAGCCATAGACTATGCGTGGGAGTATCTCGTGGATGTGTTGCACCTTGACCCCAAAGACCTCTATGTAACCGTGTTTGAAGGTTCTGCGGAAGAGGGACTTTCGCGCGACGATGAGGCTGCTGGCTACTGGTTGAAGCACGTTCCGGCCGACCATATCATAAACGGCAACAAGCACGACAACTTCTGGGAGATGGGCGATACGGGTCCCTGTGGCCCTTGCTCGGAGATACACCTCGACTCGAGAACGCCTGAAGAAAAGGCGAAGGTGTCTGGACGGGAACTCGTGAACAAGGACGATCCACAGGTGATAGAGATATGGAACATCGTGTTCATGCAATTCAACCGCAAGGCCGACGGTTCGCTCGAACCGCTGCCGATGCACGTCATAGACACTGGCATGGGCTTTGAGCGTCTGGTGCGTGCCCTTCAGGACAAACACTCCAACTACGACACCGATGTTTTCCAACCGATAATAAAGGAAATATCACGCCTCTCAGTCAAACAGTACGGTTCTGACGAAGACACCGACGTGGCCATGCGCGTGGTGGCCGACCACCTTCGTGCCGTGGCCTTCTCCATTGCCGACGGCCAGTTGCCCGGCAATGCCAAGGCAGGCTACGTAATACGTCGCATACTGCGCCGCGCAGTGCGCTACGCCTATACGTTCCTCGACCAGAAGGAAGCGTTCATCTACAAGCTGCTGCCCGTGTTCATCAGCGAAATGGGCGAGGCTTATCCCGAACTGAAAGCCCAGCGCGAACTGATAGGGAAGGTAATCAAGGAAGAGGAAGACTCGTTCTTGCGCACATTGGAAAAGGGCATAAACATGCTCAATGCCGCAATGGACGATATGAAGGCCAACGGCAAGGACACCCTCGACGGTACACAGGCTTTCCGTTTGTTCGACACTTATGGCTTTCCGCTTGACCTTACCGAACTGATTTGCCGCGAAAACGGATACTCGGTAGACGAGAAGCAGTTTGACACGGAGATGCAGAAGCAGAAGGAACGCGCACGCAATGCCGCACAGGTGGAGAACTCCGACTGGGTGGAACTGGCGCAAGGCGAGCAGAAATTTGTCGGTTATGACTACAACGAGCATGAGTGCCGCATATTGCGCTACCGCAAAGTCACCCAGAAGAAGAGTTCGTTCTATGAGCTTGTGCTTGACTGCACACCTTTCTATGGTGAGATGGGTGGTCAGGTGGGCGACACCGGAATGCTGAAAAACGATGAGGAGACCGTGCCAGTTGTTGACACCAAGCGCGAGAACAACCAAAGCGTCCATATAGTAAAGGCTCTGCCGAAGAACATGAACGCCGCTTTCACCGCCATTGTCGATGTGGAAAAGCGCAACGGAAGCGCAGCCAACCACACGGCAACCCACTTGCTCGACTATGCCTTGAAGCAGGTGCTCGGCGACCATGTGGAGCAGAAAGGCTCGTTTGTAAGCCACGACACGCTCCGCTTCGACTTCTCCCATTTCCAGAAAGTTACCGATGAAGAACTGCGAAAGGTGGAACGGTTGGTCAACAAGATGATACGTGAGGATCTTCCCCTTGACGAGCACCGTGACACTCCGCTTGAAGAAGCCAAGAAATTGGGTGCTATCGCCCTCTTCGGCGAGAAGTATGGCGACAAGGTGCGTGTGGTTCGCTTCGGTCCGAGCTGCGAGTTCTGCGGCGGTATCCATGCTAAATCTACAGGCCGCATAGGCATGTTCAAGATAATAAGCGAAAGTTCCGTGGCCGCCGGCATACGTCGTATAGAGGCCAAGACAGGCGTTGAGTGTGAAAGTCTGATGTATAACATAGAGGATGCGCTGAACGCTGTACGCTCTTTGTTCAACAACGCAAAGGATTTGCAGGGCGTCATACGCAAGTACATCGATGAGCACGACACTATGAAAAAGGAGATTGACCGCTTCCAGGCTCAGGTTGTGGAGCGTGCAAAGGACGAACTGGTGGCCAAGGCCCGCAACGTCAACGGAGTGAAAGTCATTACGGCCACACTGCCGATGGCAGCCGCTTCGGCCAAGGACCTTGTGTTCAAGATACGCCAAGAGGTGCCGTCATCGCTGCTTTGCGCCATCGGAACCGTTGAAAACGGCAAGCCAATGCTCAGCGTGATGCTCAGCGACGACATGGTGGCGGAACACTCGCTCAATGCTGGACAGATGGTTCGCGAGGCTGCCAAGCTGATACAGGGAGGCGGAGGCGGTCAGCCGCACTACGCAACCGCAGGCGGCAAGAATGCTGACGGGCTGCACGCCGCAGTAGACAAGGTGGTTGAGCTTGCACGTCTGTAAGGCGTGGCTTGGCGAACGTACCAATATCAAGGCCAGCCATCGTGCTGTCCGGACGAACATCCTGTATAACTCACCCTTAAAAAGACGGAAACGATGAAAGACTTTATGAAATATGTGCTTGCAACGGTTGTGGGCATAGTGATGGTAACGGTGCTTGTGGGCATCATAGGCGGCATCTCAATAGCCGGAATGGTTGCAGCAAGCGGTTCTACTACCGAAGTGAAAGACAATTCAGTGCTTGTCCTTGACCTTTCAGGCACGCTCAGCGAGCGGTCTAACGGTGACGTAATGTCAAGAGTGATGGGCGAAAAGGTTCCGGACTTGGGTTTGCAGGAAATTCTTTCGGCCATCGACAAGGCGAAAAGCAACAAGAAGATAAAGGGCATCTACATAGAGGCCGGAATGTTCTCGCCCGATGCGCCAGCTTCAGCTCAGGCCATACGCGACAAACTGGTTGACTTCAAGAAGAGTGGCAAGTGGATTGTGGCATACTCAGACATGTATACGCAGTTCAACTACTATATTTGCTCGGTTGCAGACAAGGTTTACCTTAATCCGCAGGGTGGAATCAACTGGTTCGGACTGGCTGCCAACCCTATGTTCTTTAAGGATGTGCTCGCAAAGTTCGGCGTTAAGATGCAACTGTCAAAGGTGGGAAAATACAAGAGTGCCCCCGAGCAGTTCACGTCTGACGGCATGAGCGAACCAAACCGTGAACAGATTTCTGCCTATCTCAACGGAGTATGGGACAAGATGCTGACTGACATATCGGCCAGCCGCAAGATTTCCAAGGCCTCGCTTAATACCTATGCCGACAGCCTTTATGCGCTTGCAGAGCAGAGCCAGTATGTAAAGGCGCACTTTGTCGACAAGTTGATATACACCGATGAGGTGAAAGTGGAGATAAAGAAGCTTTTGGGCATCGACCAGGATGAGACCATAAACCAGTTGTCTGTGTCCGACATGACAAACGTGCCGGCCGTTGATGATGGCAAGGGCGATGAGATAGCCGTATATTATGCTTATGGCAATGTGGTTGACGAGGCTGCAAGCGGACTGTCGGGCAGTCAGCAGATTGTAGGGTCAACTGTTTGCAAAGACCTCGAGGCGTTGGCCGAAGATGATGATGTCAAGGCTGTGGTGTTGCGAGTCAACTCCGGCGGAGGCAGCGCATATGCGTCTGAGCAGATTTGGCATGCCGTGTGCAAACTGAAAGAGAAGAAGCCTGTGGTGGTTTCCATGGGCGGTATGGCCGCTTCGGGCGGATATTACCTCAGCTGTGCGGCCAACTACATTTATGCTGAACCAACAACTCTTACCGGAAGCATTGGCATCTTCGGAATGTTCCCTGACTTCAGCGGTCTTCTTACCGACAAGCTCGGCGTTAAGTTCGACGAGGTGAAGACAAACAAACACAGTGCTTTCGGCACGCTTTCCCGTCCGTTCAACGCTGAGGAGATGGCCTATCTCAACGCACATGTAGGTCGCGGCTACAATCTTTTCTTGAAGCGTGTGGCCGACGGACGCCACATGAAGGTGGCCGATGTTGACAGTATTGCTCAGGGAAGGGTGTGGCTCGGCAACGATGCATTGCGCATAAAGCTTGTGGATGGACTTGGCGGACTGGATAAGGCTGTTGCCAAAGCGGCTGGTTTGGCCAAACTTGATGAATACCACACGGTGGACTATCCTAACCAACCCGACTGGTTTGACAGTTTCTTTGCAACGATTACGGGCAAGGGAAACTATTTGGACGAGCAGCTGAGGCAGACCCTCGGCGAATATTACGCACCGTTTATCTACCTGAAGACTATCAACAAGCAGAACGCCATACAGGCTCGTCTGCCTTATGTGCTGATTATAAAGTGAAATGAAAAGCGGTCCCATCAAGATAAACGGCTGGCTCCGGCCACTTAGCTGGCTGTATGGCTTGGGCGTAGGCTTGAGGAACATGATGTTCGACATCGGAGTTCTCAAGAGCCGGAGCTTTGATGTGCCCGTAATATCCGTAGGAAACATCACCGTAGGCGGTACAGGCAAGACTCCCCATGTGGAATATCTCGTGGAATTGCTTTCCGGCAAGTTCGGCGTGGCTGTGCTTAGCCGTGGCTATAAGCGCAAGACACACGGGTTTGTTGTGGCTGACGAAGAAGCCACAGCGGCCACGGTTGGCGATGAGCCTTGCCAGATAAAGCGCAAGTATCCTGCAGCTACTGTGGCTGTAGATGCCAACCGTTGTCACGGAATATCGCTGCTTACCGAGGGCGATACCGGCAAGGACATTGACGTTATCATACTTGATGACGCGTTTCAGCACCGCTATGTCAAACCGGGCATCAGCATCCTTTTGGTTGACTATCATCGGCTTATTATCCATGACGCTCTGCTCCCTGCCGGTCGTCTGCGCGAGCCTCTGTCGGGAAAGAGCCGTGCCGACATCGTTATCGTGACGAAATGCCCGGCTGAACTCAAGCCGATGGACTTCCGTGTGACAACAAAGGCCATGGGACTGTATCCTTATCAGCATCTTTATTTCACCACTCTTGCTTACGGGGCGTTGCGCGGCGTGTTCACAGACAGGGAGAAGACGCTTGAAAGTATCACCGACGCCACTCATATACTACTGCTTACGGGAATCGCCTCGCCCCGCCAGATGATTGACGACCTGCATTCATACACGAAGAACATACATCCGCTCACATTCGGCGACCACCATGCGTTTTCTTCACGTGATGTAAGGCGCATCAATGAAGCGTTTGGCGGACTTGAAGGTGACAGGATTGTGGTGACAACCGATAAAGACGCCGAGCGTTTGCGCGGTCTTGAGGGACTTGACAACAGTGTGAAAGAGAGTATTTACGTCCTGCCGGTTAAGATAAAATTTATGCTTGGGCAAGGCGAAATGTTTAACGAAAACATAATAGGCTATGTACTCAAAAATTCAAGAAACAGCATCTTGGCTAAGGCAAAGGATGACAACAAGTCCCAAAACGGCAATAATACTGGGAACAGGCCTCGGACAATTAGCTTCAGAAATCACTGACACCTACGAGTTTCCGTATTCGGAAATTCCCAACTTCCCTGTCTCTACAGTTGAAGGCCATGCCGGCAAACTCATATTCGGCAAGCTTGGCGGCAAGGACGTGATGGCCATGGAGGGCCGTTTCCACTATTACGAAGGCTATACCATGAAGGAAGTGACCTTTCCCATACGCATCATGTATGAGTTGGGCATCGACACCCTGTTTGTGAGCAACGCTTCCGGCGGCATGAACCCGTCGTTCAGGATTGGCGACCTCATGATTATCACCGACCACATCAACTTCTTCCCGGAGCATCCGTTGCGCGGAAAGAACTTCCCCACAGGTCCCCGTTTCCCCGATATGCACGAACCTTATGACCTCAAGTTGATAGCCGAGGCCGACGAGATAGCCCTCGAAAAGGGTATAGACGTGAAGCATGGAGTATATATAGGAGTGCAAGGACCCACGTTTGAGACCCCTGCCGAGTACAAGATGTACCACCGTCTTGGTGCGGATGCAGTCGGCATGAGCACCGTTCCCGAGGTTATCGTGGCCCGCCATTGCGGCATCCGGGTGTTTGGCGTGAGCATCATCACCGACCTTGGCCTTGAGGACACTCCTGTGGAGGTGAGCCACGAGGAAGTGCAGGTGGCTGCAAACAAGGCACAGCCGCTTATGACAGAGATAATGCGCGAGATGATACGCCGTGCGTGATGGAGTGCGTTGGCAAGGATGATTTTATAGAGCCACCCATTACCGATTGTCACATCGCTTTTTTCAAGACAACAGAGAACATACTTATGACAGACATAGCAAAGCTTGGCGAGTTCGGACTGATAAGCCATCTTACCAAGGACATAAAGACCAAGAACGCATCTACACTGTATGGCGTGGGCGACGACTGCGCCGTGCTGCACTATCCCGACAAGGAAGTGCTCGTAACTACCGACCTTCTGATGGAGGGAGTACACTTCGACCTTACCTATATCGACCTGCAACACCTTGGCTACAAGGCGGCCATGGTAAACATCAGCGACATTTTCGCCATGAACGGCACGCCACGGCAGATGACGGTGAGTCTTGCCCTCAGCAAGAGATTTACCGTTGAGGATATGGAACAGTTCTACAGCGGACTGCGCATGGCCTGCGAAAAGTGGGGCGTGGATGTGGTTGGCGGCGACACCACGTCGTCTTTCACAGGCTTGGCCGTAAGCATAACCTGTATAGGTGAGGCCGACAAGGCCGACATCGTATACCGCAACGGAGCGAAGGACACCGACCTGGTGTGCGTCTCCGGCGACTTGGGTGCCGCCTATATGGGGCTGCAACTGTTGGAGCGCGAGAAGAGCGTATATTACCAGCAGGTTGACGAGGCCAAGAAGCGGGGCGACAAGAAAGCCCTGGCCGATTTGGCTTACTTCCAAGCCGACTTTGCCGGCAAGGAGTATCTGCTTCAACGTCAGTTGCAGACCGAGGCGCGCGGCGATATTGTCCAGAAGTTGCGCGAGGCCAACATCCGCCCCACGGCAATGATGGACATCAGCGACGGACTCAGCAGCGAGCTGCACCATATCTGCACGCAGAGCCATGTGGGATGCCGCATTTTCGAGAAGAACATCCCCATCGACTATCAGACAGCCATAATGGCCGAGGAGCTGAACATGAACGTCACCACCTGCGCCCTCAACGGCGGCGAAGACTATGAGTTGCTTTTCACCGTTCCCATAGCCGACCTTGAGAAGATTGAGCATATGGAGGGCGTCACGCTCATTGGCCACATCACCAAGGAACAGTATGGCTGCGTGCTCGTTAGCCGCGACAACAACGAGTTTGAGCTTAAGGCTCAGGGATGGAATCCGTTGAAACAGACAGAGGAAGCATGAAGAAACTGATTACGCCGCAGGCCGGTCTGCTGCTCGTTGTGCTGGGTGTCCTGTTGCTCGTCGTGAGCTTCGTAGCCCGCATTTCCGCAGTCAACGCCCTGCTGCTTGCGGCTTTGTTCCTCATCGTCTGCGGCATCGTGGTGTATGTAGCCGCACAGAAGATGGCGAGCCACTATTGATGGCGTGCGGATTATGACTGCCAATCAGGAGCGCAACTATGTCGTACACGTGCTGATGGGATGGCTTTCGCGTGAGATGGATGTCGCGGAAAAAGACAAGAAGCCATTGAAATGATATAAGGTAATATATACTTTGACAATAAAAACACAAAAGAAAGGAACTACAATGAAAGCATTATCAACACCCCAAGCACCTGCGGCCATAGGTCCGTACAGTCAGGCCATAGAGGCCAACGGCTTCGTTTATGCCTCGGGCCAGTTGCCCATAGATCCCGCTACGGGCGCATTTCCCGAGGGAGGGATTGCCGAGCAGACCCGCCAGTCAATACTCAATGCTCAGGCCATACTGCGTTCGGCCGGCCTTGACCTCAACTGTGTGGTGAAAACCACAGTGCTCTTGGCCGACATAGCCGATTTCGGTGCAATGAACGAGGTTTATTCGCAATTCTTCAGCGAGCCTTACCCTGCCCGCAGCGCGTTTGCTGTAAAGGCATTGCCCAAGGGTGCGCTTGTGGAAATTGAAATGATTGCCGCCGCAAAGTGATGGGGAAGGACTCTGCAATAATCGTCAGCGGAGGCATGGACAGCATCACTCTGCTCTACGAACAGCGTGAGCGCATAGCCCTCGGCATCAGTTTCGACTACGGAAGCAACCACAACGCCCGCGAAATACCCTTTGCCGAACTGCATTGCAAGCGGCTTGGCATAAAGCACATCACTGTCAAGCTCGACTTCATGCACCAGTATTTCAAGAGTTCGCTGCTGGACGGTGCCGACGCGATACCCGAAGGCCACTATGCCGACGACAACATGAAGTCAACGGTTGTGCCGTTCCGCAACGGCATCATGCTTTCCATAGCTGCCGGAATAGCAGAGAGCCAAGGACTGAGCAATGTGTTCATGGCCAACCACGGCGGCGACCACACAATCTATCCCGACTGCCGTCCGGAGTTTGTCGGTGCGATAAACGAGGCCACGCGTCTCGGCACGTATGCCAACGTCACCGTTTCAGCACCATACACCAACATCACCAAGGGCGACATAGCCCGTCGCGGTGCCGCTCTCGGCATAGACTATAGCGAAACGTGGTCGTGCTACAAGGGAGGCGACAAGCATTGCGGCAAGTGTGGCACTTGCGTGGAGCGGCGCGAAGCCCTCGCCGAGGCAGGAGTGACCGATGCTACGGAATATGAAGAGTGACGCTTTTGCGCGGCAAGGTCACAAGTGAAAACCCAACGAAAACGGCTTCCGACAGCGTTCGGAAGCCGTTTTTGTTGGGCTGTATGTAGCCGCGAATGGTACGGCGAGGCACCGTACCTCCTCCGTTGGCAAGGCTCATGATAGTCTTTGGCCATCCCTCATGATAATTGTCAGCCACAGCGAGTTTGTCTTCCTTGTCTGCCGGTTTCTCCTTGGAGAAATCGTCCTGTGCGACAAATTGATTGCTGTTTTTTGCTCCAACCGAATATAAAAATGACTGTTGTTATGAGTTTTTCCTTTCCCCCAAGTCAAAAGAAAGTATTGATTCCGAAATATTCTCACTTTTGAATGCCGTTGGGGTCGTAGATTGCAATCAATGGCTTCTTTTGGAGTCGTTGGAACCATTGATTGGAAGATATTTCTTCTTCTGACACCCGTTGGGGTCGTAGATTGCAATCAACAGTCACTTTTGGAGTCGTTGGAACCATTGATTGGAAGATATTTCTTCTTTTGACACCCGTTGGGGTCGTTGATTGCAATCAACGGCTACTTTCGTGTTCTGTTGGAGGTCTTGATTCAAGTTTTCTTTTGCCCACAATTTTTTGCCCTATCTTTGACCCCTTGTGGCAAGATGAAACGCTCAAGGCAAGGGCTATTGCCAATATAAAAGTATGTAGGCGATTATCCATCGCAGCAAAGAAGTCGTATGCGCACGTAGCGTGCTTTATTCCAGCAGGTCGGGGCGCAGCCGTTTGGTGCGCTCCAAGGCCTCGTTCATTTCCCATTCCTTTATCTTGGCCTCATTGCCGCTAAGCAGAATGTCGGGCACACGCCATCCCTTGTAGTCGGCAGGACGGGTGTAGATTGGTGCGGCGAGCATGTCGTCCTGAAAGCAGTCGGACAGCGCGCTTTGGTCATCGCTTATCACTCCCGGCACGAGGCGCACTATTGCGTCGGCCATCACCGCTGCCGCCAGTTCGCCACCCGTCAGCACATAGTCGCCGATGGATATTTCACGTGTAATCAAGTGGTCGCGTATGCGCTGGTCAATGCCCTTGTAGTGGCCGCAGAGAATGATGATGTTGCCGCACATGGACAGGTCGTTGGCCACGTGCTGGTTGAATTGTTCACCGTCGGGTGAGGTGTAAATCACTTCGTCATAGTCCCTTTCGGCTTTGAGGGCGGTAATGGCCCGGTCTATCGGTTCGCATTGCATGACCATACCTGCAAATCCGCCGTAGGGATAGTCGTCCACACGCCGCCATTTGTCGGTGGTGTAGTCTCTGAGATTGTGCAGATGTATCTCGGCAAGCCCCTTTTTCTGTGCCCTTGCGAGTATTGATTCATGTACGAATCCCTCAATCATTTCGGGCAAAACGGTTATTATGTCTATTCTCATTCTGTGGTGGTTTTGGGTCAGAGAGTTCCCTTTGTGCTTGGCAACTCGAAGTGTTGTATGTCGCGTTTGACTGCCATTCGCAGACTGCGTGCAAAGGCTTTGAATATGCCCTCTATCTTGTGGTGCTCGTTGCTTCCCTCGGCCTTGACGTTGAGGTTCATCCGTGCGCTGTCGCTCAGACTCTTGAAGAAGTGCAGAAACATTTCCGTGGGCATGTCTCCGATTTTTTCGCGCTTGAACTCCGCATCCCACACCAGCCAGGGGCGGCCTCCGAAGTCAAGAGCCACCGAGCAGAGGCAGTCGTCCATGGGCAGACAGTAGCCGTAGCGTTCTATGCCTCGCTTGTCGCCAAGGGCTTTCAGTATGCAGTCGCCAAGCACTATGGCCGTGTCCTCGATGGTGTGGTGCTCGTCCACGTTGAGGTCGCCGTTGCACCTTACGTTGAGGTCCATCATTCCGTGCTTGCCTATCTGCTCCAGCATGTGGTCGAAGAAACCTATGCCGGTGCTGATGTCGCACTTGCCCGTGCCGTCAAGGTTCAGCTTTACGCTGATGTCCGTTTCCTTGGTGGTGCGCTTGGCCTCGGCGGTGCGCTCTCCGGCAAAGAGCAGTTCGGCTATTTTGTCCCATGTCAGCCCGTCCTTACCCAGTATGAGAGCCTTGCAGCCGATGTTTTCGGCAAACTGCCGGTCGGTTTCGCGGTCGCCTATGACGTAGCTGTTGGCAATGTCGTATTCGGGGTTGTCCATGTATTTGCGCACAAGTCCCGTGGCCGGTTTGCGCGTGTCGGAGTTGTCTTCCGGAAAGTGGCGGTCTATGAGTATTTCGTCAAAGCCAATGCCTTCGCCTTCGAGTGTTTGCAGTATGAAGTTGTGCACCGGCCAGAACGTGTCTTCGGGAAAGGAGCTTGTGCCGAGTCCGTCCTGATTGGACACCATGACAAACTTGAAGTCGGTGTTTGAACGTATGAAACTCAGGTTGCGCATTACTCCCTTTGTGAACTTCAGTTTGCCGAACGAGTCAATCTGTTCGTCCTCGGGTTCCTCTATCAGGGTGCCGTCGCGGTCAATGAATAGTAAGCGGGTCATATTGTTTTGTTAGTTCGTTTCTGTATTGTTTGCGCTCGGCTTCCTGCGTGTCTATCGAACCATACATATAGTATAGTGGAAACAGGGCCGAGAGTCTGATGTAGGCTTGGGCAAATCCGGAAATGAAGAAGATGGCTGCCGTGAGTGCAGTCATATACGAAGGCATTCCTGAAGGGTCGCCGTTGGCCACGCCTGTGCTCGACTGGTAGTTGGCTTCGGTGAGTATCACGGCCGGCTGTTGCAGCACGTAGGTGGCCGCGAGCACTATTGCCGCACACGAAACGGCCACCGCAAGCACGAAACCAAGATGGCGCATGGCCACTATGTAGTCAGCTTTGAGCAGCGGCCAGAACCTTTCGTTGTCGTTGAGCACATACTTCATGCCTACAAAGAGGGTAGGGGCGAGAGCCAAGCCCATTACCACGCCCGCCAGAACCGTAGGCACCGTCCATGCGTAGTGGCTTCCCGGAGCGGCAAGCACGTGGCGCAGCTTGAATACATACCACAGACCGAGCACAACCGCAGGCACGGCGCAGAGAACCAGCACGGAAAGCACAGCCTTCAACGTGCGCCACGCTACAGCGCGGTTTATATGCGGATGCCACTTGTGCATGGTCATGCATCCCGTGGACTTGTGTTCGCGCAGAAGCGACAGACCGCACGAGTAGAACACCGTCTCTATGAGTCCGCCCACTACGACCAGCACTCCGGAGGCTGTCAACAGCCCGATGTACTGCCTGGCCTGGGCTGGCACCGGTGTTCCGTTTTGCGTGCCTGACACCATTATACCGGGAATTTCGGTCACGGTGATTACTCCAATCGCCGCAAAGCATACTGCGAAGAGTAGTGCCGGAAGCCATGTAGCGCGGAAAGTGTTGCTGAAGTTTGAAGCGAACAGGCCGTAGCCCAGTTTGATGCTGGCACCCACGCTGTTGCTTTTCATTGCAGAAACGTCTGCTTGTTTTTCCATGTTTATGCCGTGTTCTTGTTTTATAAATATCCATGCCATGCTGCATTCTCGGTGTATAAAGCCTCGTTCTTGTTTATACGAATACGAATAGGTGGCGAGAACCGCATGAATGGAGCACAAAGTTAGCCTTAATTTTCGAGAAAGGCGGTCTTGCAAGGAGAAAAACTGGTCTTGTTGGTTTCTTGTGGGCTTTCGTCTGCTTCCGTCTACTTCTTTTGTTATGCTTCCGTATGTTAACGAATGGTGCGAGGCGCAGTACCTCCTAACCCAAGCGCAAGGCAAACTTGGTAGTCGCAGCGTCCACGCTCCCGAACGAGTCCCGAAGCCATCCCGAACAAGGCCAAGAATGAAAGTGTTGAAGAATGGCTGCGCAAGTGACTCACGGGTTTTGCCAAAGTCGTTAGGCTCTTTTTGAGACAAAACATTGCCATTCTCTCTTTTTTTCCCTAACTTTGCCATCCGTGAAAACCACTCTTGGCGCAATGCTTTCTATCCGGAGAGAGGGGAGGCTGGCGCAAAGAATACGTAGCGTAACACAAAAGAACAAAACCATAAAAGCAATGAAAAGTATTAGTTTAGACATCACGAAGGCCGCACAGTTCTTGAAAGAAGGCGCGGTGGAGAGTTATGAACCAAAGGCAAAAGCCGCACTCGAAGCTTTGGAAAACGGCACTTGCCCGGGCAATGACTTCCTCGGATGGCTGCATCTGCCTTCGTCAATCGACGCAGACTTCATAAAGAAGATACAGGACTGCGCCCAGGTATTGCGCAGCAACTGCGAAGTGGTGGTCGTGGCCGGCATCGGCGGAAGCTATCTCGGAGCGCGTGCGGTGATAGAGTCGCTCGGCAACTCGTTTGCATGGCTTGTGGGCGACAAGAAGAACCCCACCATCATGTTTGCCGGAAACAATATAGGCGAGGACTATTTGGCCGAACTTACCGCATACCTTAAGGATAAGAAGTTTGGCGTCATCAACATATCGAAGTCTGGAACCACCACCGAAACCGCCCTCACCTTCCGTCTGCTCAAGAAGCAATGTGAGGCGCAGCGCGGCAAGGAAGAGGCAAAGAAGGTGATCGTGGCTGTGACCGATGCCACCAAGGGTGCCGCCCGTGCAGCCGCCGACAAGGAGGGATACACCACATTTGTCATTCCCGACAACGTTGGCGGACGCTTCTCTGTGCTCACTCCCGTGGGACTGTTGCCCATAGCTTGCGCCGGATTTGACATCGAGCAGCTCGTGAAGGGTGCCGCCGACATGGAGAAAGCCACAGGCAAGGACGTGCCTTTCGCCGACAACATCGCCGCACAGTATGCTGCAGTACGCAACGCTCTGTACAACGAGGCGGGCAAGAAGATAGAAATCATGGTGAACTACCAGCCCAAGCTGCACTTCTTCAGCGAGTGGTGGAAGCAGCTCTATGGCGAGAGCGAGGGCAAGGACGGCAAGGGCATCTTCCCCGCATCGTGCGATTTCACCACCGATTTGCACTCCATGGGACAGTGGATTCAGCAGGGCGAGCGCACCATATACGAAACCGTGCTCAGCGTGGAGCAGCCCAACGAGACTCTGCTCTTCCCCAACGACGAAGAGAACCTTGACGGACTGAACTTCCTGGCCGGCAAACGTGTTGACGAAGTTAACAAAATGGCCGAACTGGGCACACGCCTGGCTCACGTGGACGGCGGCGTTCCCAACATCCGCATAAGCGTTCCGCAGCTCAACGAGTACTACATAGGCCAGCTCATATACTTCTTTGAGATAGGTTGCGGCATTAGCGGAAACATCCTTGGGGTAAACCCGTTCAACCAGCCCGGCGTGGAAGCCTACAAGAAGAACATGTTTGCCCTGCTCGACAAACCCGGCTACGAAGCTGAGAGCAAGGCCATCAAGGAGAGAGCAGGACTTTGTTAAAGCGAAAAAACAGATGGCAAGTATTACAACATTCAATGAAGCCATAGCAAGATACAAAGACCAACACGGCTTTGGGGCGCTGAGTCCCAAAGCCGTGCTTTTTGATATGGACGGAGTGCTCTACAACTCCATGCCCAACCACGCAAAGAGCTGGCACGTGTCGATGGCTCGCTACGGTATTGACATGAGCGAAGCCGATGCCTACCGATATGAGGGAATGCGCGGTGTGGAAACCATCAAGATGATGGTGCAGGCACAACAACACCGGCTGTTGACCGACAGCGAGGCACAGGAAATGTATGATGCAAAGTCGGCCATGTTTGCCAGTTGCCCCACGGCGAACATCATGGACGGAGCGAAAGACCTGCAGCAGAGCATCAAGGGCGATGGACTCAAGATAGTGGTGGTGACAGGGAGCGGTCAGCACTCGCTGCTCGAGAAGTTGCAACGCGACTTCCATGGACTGGTGGAGCCTGATTTGATAGTGTCAAGTTTCGATGTGGAGCACGGCAAGCCCAATCCCGAACCTTATCTCAAGGGACTTGAAAAAGCCGGAGTGGAGCCTTGGCAAGCCGTGGTTGTAGAGAATGCTCCGCTTGGAGTCAGGGCAGCCGTGGCCGCACGCATATTCACAATTGCCGTAAACACCGGTCCTTTGCCCGCCAGTCAGCTTGCAGACGAAGGCGCAAGTCTGGTTCTGTCCGGAATGAGAGCCTTGGCCGACTGCTGGAGCGAGTTTCTCTCGTGTACTTCGCGGCCTTAGTCCTGCTTTGCCCCTAACCGGCAAACCATGCTTTGCCGTGGACATCAAGAAGAAGTCCACGGGCCAATTCTATGTCTTGTCGCCCTTCAAGCTTGCCACGTACTCCCACAACCGCTTGTAGAAGGGGTGGAAGGTCATGGTACCGGAATCGCCAAGTATTATAAGTTTCATGCGGGCACGGGTTATTGCCACGTTCATGCGGCGCAGGTCGCGCAGAAAACCGATTTGCCCCTCGTCATTGGAGCGCACGAGCGATATTAGAATGATGTCGCGCTCCTGTCCCTGAAACCCGTCTACGGTGTTCACCGAGATGCTCCGCCTGAACGGTTTCAGGCTTTCCCTCTTCTGCACGAGGCGGCGCAGATACTGCACCTGCGCCCTGTAGGGCGAGATTATGCCCACGTCGATGCGCTCGTCGAGCAGCCGTTGCTTGCCTATCTTGGCGAAATATTGTTCAAGGGTGAGCAGCGTAAGTTCAGCCTCGGTCTCGTTGACGCGTCCGAAGCTCTCGCCCACAAACCGCTCGCGGTAGTCGTTGTGGGCATCAGCGTCTGCACCATTGTCGGCCACGGGCGAAATCCACTCCATCGGCGTGTCGTAGTCGAGTATTCCACGGTGCTCCACTTCTGGAGCCGAGACCACCTTGCCGTGATAGAACCACTCGCTTGAAAAGCGCATTATTGCATCGTTCATGCGGTATTGCACGGTGAGCAGCGTAACCACGTCGGGCTTGTTTTCCACAATGCGTTCCATCAGAGTGCGTCCCAATCCCATCTTCATTGCTTCAAAGCACTTCACCGTGGGCGGCAGCTGGCAATGGTCGCCGGCAAGCACCACCCGGCTCACTCGCCGCATGGGTATCCAGCAGGCAGCCTCAAGGGCTTGGGCGGCTTCATCGATGAACAGCGTGCCGAACTTCATTCCGTCAAGCAGTCGGTTGGCGCTGCCCACAAGTGTGGAGGCTATTACCCTTGCCTCGCCAAACAGTTCGCCGTTGATGCGTATCTCCAGTTCGGTGGCGCGCGCCTTCAGGCTCTCCATCTTCTGGTGGTAGTTCTTGTCGCCACGCTTCCGCCGTCCGCGCAGGTCGCGCATGGCCTTGCGTATTGCCCACAGCTGAGGATAGTCGGGGTGCGCCTCGAAGCGACGCTCATAGGTGGCCGACAGCATCTTGTCGTTCACCTTGGTGGGGTTGCCCAACCGCAACACGTTTATGCCGCGGTCGGTGAGCTTCTCGGCAATCCAGTCTACCGCCATGTTGCTCTGCGCGCACACCAGCACTTGGCTTTCACGTCGCAAAGTCTCGTATATTGCCTCAACGAGCGTAGTGGTCTTGCCCGTGCCGGGAGGACCATGCACCACGGCCACGTCCTTTGCGCGGAGCACCTCGTTGACAGCCCGCTCCTGCGCCTCGTTCAGATAGGCGAAGTGCATGGGTTGCATGGTGAGCTTGGCTGCCTGTTGGTGCGAGTAGAACAGGTTGCGCAGGTAGCCCAGCCGCCCCTTGCCCTTTATGGCGCGATCGAGTGCGGCGAACATGGTGCGGTAGCTTGTTTCGTCGAAAAACAACTGTACACCTACCTCTCCGCCGTCGGTTCCCTGAAGGTCTATTATGCCTGCTCCGTCGGGTACGGTCACCACCATACGGTCGCCGTCAACATAGCTCACCGTACCGGTGAAACCGAAATACTTCAGCGCAGTCTTGCTTTTGCCGCCGTCGGAACTGTCGCCGTCTTTGCTCTTTGTCTTGAAGAATGCCACCGGTCGGCCAAACTCGAAGTTGTGCTCTATGTCGGTGTCGCCTGTGCGAAACACCTCCACGGCCAACTGATTGAGCGAGTTGTAGTAGCTGCGGCCAATGCGCAGCGGAAACCAAGCGTCGCCACGCTTCACCTTGCGCATCACCCCCATCTCTTCGGTTTGCCGGCGGTAGGCTTCCTTGTCGGCGTTGTATTCCATCTCGAGCAGCATGCGCTGCCGCTGAAGCTCGACAATGGGCGATGAAATATTGTTGTTACTGTACATAATTGTGCATGCAGACTTACGGAATATTCTATTTATTATTATTGCGTGTGCAAACTTACAGAATATTCTCGTAAGGAAGATGTGTAAACCATAGCGTTTTCACAACCTTTGGCTGTAACAGTCGCTTCTTATGGTTATTCTGTCGATAAAACAAAACACGGGCCGCTCCATAAAGGAACAGTCCGTGCCTGTTTTCGTTGTGGGGCTTGCGGTGCGGCAAGCCTTTTACTTTGATTAGTTCAGAGCGTCAGCCAATTCTGCGCCAGCCTTGAACTTGGCAACTTTCTTGGCTGCGATTGTTATCTTCTCCTTTGTAGCAGGGTTGATACCTGTGCGGGCGGGACGCTCGCTAACGCTGAATGTGCCGAATCCAACAAGTGCAATCTTGTCACCAGCTACGAGAGCGTCCTTTATAACTGCAACTGTGGCATCGAGAGCTTTCTTTGCGTCAGTCTTTGCAAGCCCTGAAGCACCTGCAATCTTCTCAATCAATTCTGTCTTGTTCATACTTGATAATTTTAGATGTGTTATTTAAGAATGTTTCTGTTTTAATCAAAAGTCGCACTTCTTCAATGAAGCAGATGCCTCAATACGGTCCGTCGCCCAACGGCAAACGGCTTGCTGCAAAGGGGCGCAAGGTGCGCGTTTTCATGGCTTTTGCGCTTTGCTTCATGTTGCAAATATAGGGTAAACAATTAAGAAAACAAACAAAAAGGGGAGAAAAATGCTCTTTTCTTTACGTTTCATGTTCCTTGCACAGCCTTTTTGCTTGTGTGACGGACTTTTTTTAGTAATTTTGCGCCATTAATCAGAGGTGTTCGGCATAGGAAAAGGCTGCTTGAAAGGCACTCCGAAGCACCCATTTACACACACTATTTAAAGAGAAACGATGCGAAACATTCCGGTTATAACAAAGAACCTGCTAATCATCAATCTACTGGTGTTCGTGGCCACGGTATTGTTGCAGAGATATGGTCTTGACCTGAACTCATTGGGCGGACTCCACTTCTTTCTTGCTCCAGACTTCAATCCGTTGCAGCTTATTACATACATGTTCATGCACGGAGGCTTCACCCATATTTTCTTCAATATGTTTGCCTTGTGGATGTTCGGTTGCGTGTTGGAGCGTGTTTGGGGACCGAAGAAGTTTCTGTTCTACTATCTAGCGTGCGGAGTTGGTGCGGGTCTCATGCAGGAACTGGCGCAGTTCGTGCGGTTCTACACCATAGTGGGCGGTGCTGACATGCTGCAACTGGCCCGGATATACTCGGCAGAGCTGAACCTGTGGACAACTGTGGGCGCATCCGGTGCAATCTACGGCATTCTCCTCGCCTTCGGAATGACCTTTCCCGAAGAGCGGATATTCATATTCCCGTTGCCCGTGCCCATCAAGGCCAAGTGGTTTGTTGTGTTCTATGTGGCTATAGAACTGTTTTCCGCCCTCAGCGCATCCGGCGACGGCGTGGCCCACACGGCGCATCTGGGAGGAATGCTGTTCGGCTTCTTTATGATAAGGTATTGGAACAGACATCCCGGAACGGGCTATAACAGCAATGGAGGACGGCAGTTCTTCGACAATCTCAAGCGAAATTTCGACCGTCACCGCAACAATCGTCGCAATGATTGGTCGGCACGTCCCGAAACCGGCCCGAAGGAGAGCGATTGGGAATACAACGCCCGCAAGAAAGCAAAGCAGGAAGAGATAGACCGCATACTGGACAAGATACGTAAGAGCGGCTATGACAGTCTGACCAAAGAGGAAAAGAAGAGACTCTTCGAAAACAGCAATAATGATTAGTCAGTTGAAGACTTTGGTTGTCAAGGTCGTCGCCGGAGCCAATGCGGTTACGGCAATATTGATGTGGCTGGTGGGCTTTTCCGACCGTATCGACCCTGCCGAACACTCTTTGATGGCTTGTGCCGGATTGGCTTTCCCCGTGTTTCTGTGCCTCAATCTGGCTTTTCTCATATTCTGGATTGTGTTCAAATGGCGCATGGCGATAATACCGGTCGTGGCCTTTCTTGTGGCCTACGTTCCCATACGCACGTACCTTCCCATAAACGGCAAGGAGGAGACACCGCCCGAGGCGATGAAGATACTTAGCTACAATGTGCAGGGCTTCAACGCCCAAACCGACGACTACGACTTCAACGCCATCGTCAACTACATAAAGGAGAGCAACGCCGACATCGTGTGTCTGCAGGAGGCAATATTCGGAAAGCACGATGTCAAGGCCGTTCTCGCCCGTGAATACCCTTATTCATGCGTGACAAATGTCGGCAGGAGGCAAGACAACGCCCTTGCCTTGTTTTCCCGCTACCCGATAGTGCGCACGGATACCATCGAATATGTTTCGGAGGGCAACGGAAGCATGGCTTGTTTCCTGAAGAAAGGCAAAGACACAATCCTGGTAGTGAACAACCATTTTGAGAGCAACTGCCTGACATTCGACGACAAGGTCATGTACAAGGAAATGCTGAAAGGCGAAATGGAAAAGAACACGGTGCGCAAGGAATCGAGAAAACTGCTGCACAAACTTGCTGCAGCGGCCAGACGCAGGGCACCTCAAGCCGACTCTGTACACCAGTACATAGAGACTCACCGTCAGTATCCTACCATCGTCTGCGGAGATTTCAACGACAGTCCCATATCCTACACGCGGCGAACCGTAGGCAAGGGACTGACCGACTGTTACATAAGTAGCGGTAGGGGTGTCGGGGTTTCATACAATCAGAGGGGTTTTTACGTGAGAATCGACAACATAATGTGCTCCAAAGACTTCTCTCCATACAACTGCAAGGTTGACAACAAAATAGAATCTTCCGACCATTATCCTATATTTTGCTGGCTTAAAATGCGGGACAATCCTTAAAATAACGAGGAAAATGGGCGGCAAATTTCCCCCAATGTAAAAAAATCGCTATATTTGCAAGCTAAAAATGACCGCCTTTTCAAAAGTGAACAATAACAAATAACACAATAACAACAATGCAAAACAAAGGAATTGTAAAGTTTATCGCACTCATGCTCACGCTTGTGTGCCTCTTCTACATGTCTTTTTCGTTCGTGACGCATTACTATGAGAGTAAAGCTGCGGACATGACGGAGGAAGCCGGGAAAGAATATCTCGACTCCATTATGAACGAGAAGGTTTATCTCGGCTCTTACTCTCTGAAGCAGTGCCGTGAGATGCAAATCGGATTGGGACTCGACCTCAAGGGCGGTATGAACGTTATCCTCGAAGTGTCCGTTCCCGACGTGGTAGCCGTTTTGGCCGACCACAAGACCGACCATGCTTTCGTGAAGTCAATGGAGGATGCAAAGAAGGAAGAGGAAACAAGCCAGAGCGACTTCATCACCCTGTTTGTAAAGCACTACAAGCAGAACGCCCCGGGCCACCGTTTGGCCGAAATCTTCGCCACTCAACAGATGAAAGGCAAGGTCAGCACACAGAGCACCGACGCTGAGGTGGAAGCTGCCCTGCGTGCTGAAGTGCAGTCGGCTGTGGACAACTCTTTCCTCGTGGTGCGCAACCGTATTGACAAGTTCGGCGTTGTGCAGCCCAACATTCAGAAACTTGAAGGCCAGTCGGGCCGTATCATGGTGGAAATGCCTGGAATACGTGAGCCAGAGCGTGTGCGCAAGTTGCTGCAGGGAAGTGCCAACCTCGAATTCTGGGAGACTTACAACAGCCAGGAGATAGTTCCGTTGCTGTCACAGCTCAACCAACGTTACGCCGCAATGAACAGCGGAAAGGCTGACACAACAGCAGTCAAGGCCGACTCAACGGTGGCCGACACAACTGTAGCCAAGGCTGAAGAAACCGCAGTGAAGGGCGATTTGGCAGCTGCCATGAGTGCCAAGAACAAGAAGGCCGCTTCAAAAGCCGACAGCAAGAGTCTGCAGGACAAGCAGGCAGAGCAGATAAAGCAGGCCAACCCCCTGTTCTCAGTATTGCAGCCCGCACAGGGTCAGTCGCTCAGCGTTGTGGGTTATGCTCTTTCGCGCGACACAGCAGCAGTTGACAAGATTATCTACTCCGAACTGGCACAACAAGTGTTGCCTTCCGACCTCAAGTTGTTGTGGAGTGCAAAGGCAGCAGACTTCGACTCGAAGGGACAGGTCTATGAGTTGCACGCTATAAAGGTGACAGAGCCTTCTGGCCGTGCTCCGCTTGAGGGCAACGTAATCACTACTGCAAAGGATGAGTTTGACCAGAACGGACACCCCTGCGTATCTATGCAGATGAACTCAGACGGTGCTCGCCGCTGGGCACAGCTCACCAAGCAGAACATTGGCCGTGCTGTTGCCATTGTATTGGACAACACCGTATACAGCGCACCGCGCGTTAACGGTGAGATTGCCGGTGGTAACTCGCAGATTTCTGGTAACTTCTCAATTGAGGATACCAAAGACTTGGCCAACACCCTTAACTCCGGTAAAATGCCTGCCCCCACCCGCATCGTTCAGGAAGACGTGGTTGGACCTACACTTGGTGCACAGTCAATCCAGCAGGGTGTGACTTCGTTCATCATCGCATTCGTTCTCCTCATGGTATACATGGTGGTGCTCTACGGCTTCATCCCCGGTATGCTTGCAAACTGTGCCCTTCTTGTCAACCTGTTCTTCACCTTGGGTATCCTGACCTCGTTCCAGGCGGCCTTGACCATGCCGGGTATTGCCGGTATTGTGCTCGCTTTGGGTATGGCGGTCGATGCCAACGTGCTTATATACGAGCGCACCAAGGAGGAACTCCGCAAGGGACTGCACGCACGCGAGGCCATGAAGCTTGGTTATTCCAACGCCTTCTCAGCCATCTTCGACTCGAACATAACATCAATACTTACGGGTATTATCCTCTACGCATTTGGTACTGGCCCAATCAGAGGCTTCGCTACTACACAGATTATAGGTATTGCCTGCTCGTTCTTCACAGCTGTCTATCTGACACGTCTTGTGTATGACTACAAGATGAGCCATGACAAGTGGCTGAACCTTACTTTCACCACACCTGTTTCGCGCAACTTCCTTCAGAACGTGAACATCAACTTCATGAAGAAGTACAAGAAGGCCTTCACCATCTGGGGCATTGCTGCCGTCGTGTTCATCGCTTGCTTCTGTCTGCGTGGACTTAGCCGCAGCATCGACTTCACCGGTGGTCGCAACTATGTGGTCAAACTGGAGAAGAGTATTGAACCGGAGCAGGTGCGTACAGCACTTGACGGTGCGTTCGGAGAGAGCAATGTTAGTGTGCTTGCCCTCGGAACAGACGGCAAGACCATCCGTATCTCTACCAACTACAAGATTGAGTCCAATGCTCCTGGCATTGACGACGAGTGCGAGACCATCCTGTTCAAGAGTCTGTCCAAGGCTGGCTTTGTTACCCAGAAGGACGTGGAGACATTCAAGAACCCCGATGTTCGCGAGGGAGGATCCATCATCAGTAGTGCTAAAGTGGGTCCTGCTGTGGCCAAGGATATAACTTACGGTGCCATCATCAGCGTGATTTTCGCCCTGATTGCCATCTTCCTCTATATCCTCCTGCGCTTCCGCAATGTGGCGTTCTCTGTCGGTTCAATCGTTGCTCTGGCATTCGATACGCTCATCGTCATCGGCTTCTACTCGCTGTTGTGGGGCATTGTGCCAATGTCGCTTGAGATTGACCAGACTTTCATAGGTGCCATCCTTACGGTAATCGGTTACTCAATAAACGACAAGGTGATTGTGTTCGACCGTATCCGTGAGAACATCCACCTCTATCCTACACGCAACCGCTGGGATTTGTTCAACGAGTCGCTCAACGAGACACTTGCACGTACGATAAATACTTCGTCTACGACATTCCTCGTGCTGCTCTGTATCTTCCTCTTCGGTGGCGACAGCATCCGCAGCTTCTCGTTTGCAATGCTGCTTGGCGTGGTGTTCGGTACTCTCTCGTCAATCTTCATCGCAGCTCCTGTAGCCTACTTCACTTTGAGCAGGTCTGCACGCAAGGAAACTACGGTGGCAACGGCTGAATAAGATGGTGCGGACTTAGCAGGTCCGACACTGTAGGTACAATAAATAATAGGGTCGCTTCCCGGTTGGGGAGCGACCCTGTTTGTTACTACGTCACCATCTTCTGCTTATTGCTGCGTTACTGCTTGCGCTTATCGCTGCGCCACGCCACTGTTTGCAGCATCGCTGCACCGTTTGCCGTGCATTCAGCTCAAGTGCATAGTACCGCAAAACAGTCAATCCCTCTGCCGACACACTCTCTTTCTGTATGTAGATGGGGTAGTGCCTGTGGCGGCGGTGAAGTATCTGCGGAAACTGCTTTGCGAGTTAAAGCCCGACTTGCCGGCTATCTGGTCGAGTGTGAGGCTGGTGTGCTCCAGCAAGTCCTTTGCGCGCCGTATGCGCCACTGGTTCACGTATTCATAAAAGGTGGTGTGCAGCTGGCGGTTGAGGTAGTTGGATATGTATGTGCGGTTGGTGCCCAACTGATGAGCCAATTCGTTGATATTTAGCGTGGGGTCAAGGTACAGTTCCTTTTCGCTGAATATTCGTTCCATGCTGTCGGCGAAATGATAGTCCTTTGTGTTCTGGATGCAGTCCCCGGTGGCTTCACCATCGTTGTTGTCTTCATTGCAGCCTTCATTTCCATCATCGCAGCTTTTGTTGCCTTTACCGCAGCCATCATTTCCTTCGTTGGCGTTATAGTCGTCCGTATCGTTGTCGTATGCAATTCCCGTAGACTTGAGTGCTTCGAGCATATCTTCCTGTTTGTACACAAAGTAGCAGAACATGGAGAATGCCACTATCACGGTGGCGTTGTACATGGCCACAGAATATTCGTTGGCCGTGATGGTGGCAAAGGTCCACACTCCGATAATGCCTATATAGGGTCTGCTAATTTATTTTAGCCAAGCAGCCCTGTGGTGAGGCAGGAACCCCCACGAGGTAGCCGGCAATGTCTTTTATTCGCTTTCTGAGGGTCTCCATGGCCAATTCCGCAAAAATGAGACAAAGAAGTCCCCTAAGGAACTTCATTACGTTTTTAGCGA
>CAVAQY010000040.1:0-25129 GCA_963590865.1 Bacteroidaceae bacterium
TATTAGCCAAGTGGTAGTAACCTACCCATCCCCTTATATACTCTTCAAGTTTCTGTTTCCTCTTTGCATATCCCCAACCATTGCTGCGAGAAGTCAACTCCTTGAGACGGCTTTTCATTTTGGCTTTGGCTTTCGGATGAACCGTGAGTTGGCATTTCCCTTTCTTTATGTAAAAGGAGTAGCCAAGGTATTTAACACCCTTCACATAGGAAACGACCGTCTTTTCCCTATTCACTTTCAGATATAATTGTCCTTCTATGAATCGGGTTATAGACTCCTTTACTCGCATGGCTGCACGTTTGGCAATGAACACAGACAAGTAATGTTCAAAAGCGGCCAAGTGTTTTGGGGCAGATGAGGCCCAATTTTCTCAGATGGAGTCAAACTTGGGCTGGAAACCGACCAATTTTCATTACACGTCAACCACTTAGACAGTACTGCGTTTGCCCATTCGAAAGATTTGTTGTACTTTTGCGTCACAGAACAACGTAGTAACCAACATTTTATAATATAAATAGAAAAAAATGAAAGCATTTGTTTTCCCCGGACAGGGAGCACAGTTTGTGGGCATGGGAAAGGATTTCTATGACAACAACGCACTGGCAAAAGAACTGTTTGAAAAGGCCAACGATATCCTTGGCTACCGAATAACCGACATAATGTTCAACGGAACCGATGAGGAGTTGAAGCAGACAAAGGTGACTCAGCCCGCAGTGTTCCTGCACAGCGTGATAGCAGCCCTGTGCATGGGCGACGCATTCCAGCCATCTATGGTGGCAGGACACTCGCTCGGCGAGTTCTCTGCGCTCGTTGCCGCAGGTGCATTGAGCTTCGAGGACGGTTTGAAACTGGTCTATGCCCGTGCAATGGCCATGCAGAAGGCTTGCGAGAAAGCTCCTTCAACAATGGCTGCAATAGTGGGACTGCCCGACGAAAAGATAGAAGAGGTGTGCGCTGAGGTGAACAAACCGGGTCACGTGGTGGTGCCGGCCAACTACAACTGCCCCGGCCAGCTCGTGATTTCGGGTGACGTAGAAGCCATAAACGAGGCTTGCGAGAAGCTGAAAGAGGCCGGAGCCAAGCGCGCACTGCCCCTGAAGGTGGGAGGAGCTTTCCACTCACCACTGATGCAACCAGCCAAGGACGAGCTTCAGGCTGCCATAGAGAGCACCGAATTCAGCGCACCGAAGTGCCCCATATACCAGAATGTTGACGGCAAGCCCCACACCGAGCCGGCCGAAATAAAGGCAAACCTGATAGCACAGCTCACAAGCAGCGTGCGCTGGACGGCTTGCGTGCAGAACATGATAGCCGACGGAGCTGACGACTTCACCGAGTGCGGACCCGGCAAGGCTCTGCAAGGCATGATAGGCCGCATAGACAAGAATGTGGCGGCACACGGTATCAACTAAACGACTAAACGACAAACACGTAAAAAGGATTGGGGATTGACACGGCAAAAAAGCGACAATCTCTAATCCTTTTGCATTTTCCACAAGTCAGCAACAGGACTGAAGACACATTAACAAACCTTACACACATAACCATGAAACCTGTAATCTATCAAATCTTCACAAGACTGCACACCAACCGCAACATCACACGCAAGCCAAACGGCACCGTGGAGGAAAACGGATGCGGAAAAATGAACGACATCAATACTGCCGAACTGCAAAGGATAAAGCAGTTGGGAGTGACCCACGTATGGTACACAGGCATTATACGCCATGCCACACAGACCAACCACACGGCTTCGGGCATACCCCGCAACCATCCTGCCGTGGTGAAGGGACGTGCCGGCTCGCCATACGCCATAGTGGACTACTACGACATAGACCCCGACCTGGCCACAAACATACAGAAACGCATGAGCGAGTTTGAGGCTCTTGTGGAAAGGACTCACCGTGCAGGACTGAAAATGATAATCGACTTTGTGCCGAACCATGTAGCCCGCCAATACCATTCTATATGTAAGCCGGCGCGGACGGTAGGTCTCGGTGACAAGGACGACACGACCAAGAGCTTTGACCCTCAAAACAACTTCTACTACTGCCCTGACAGCAAGTTTGAACCGGCCATAGACCTTTGTGGCGGCGAGCTGTTTCCCTACGAGGAATGTCCGGCCAAGGCCACAGGAAACGACCACTTCGACCCAAGGCCAGGCCAGAACGACTGGTATGAGACGGTGAAACTGAACTACGGGGTGGACTATTGCGCCGGACGACAGACCCACTTCTCCCCCACTCCACGCACATGGCGGCAGATGACAGACATACTGTTGTACTGGGCAAGCAAGGGAGTTGACGGCTTTCGCTGCGACATGGCAGAGATGGTTCCGGCCGAGTTCTGGAGCTACGCCACTACTGAGGTGAAGCGCAAACACCCGGAAATGGTGTTCATAGGCGAGGTTTACAATCCGGCGGAATACCGCAACTACATAGCCAACGGCTTCGACTATCTCTACGACAAGGTGGAAATGTACGACACGATGCGCGCCGTGGCCTGCAACCAGTGTCCTGCCACGGCCATCACACAGGCTTGGCAAGCCACCGAAGACATCAACTCCCATATGCTATACTTCCTCGAAAACCACGACGAGCAGCGCATAGCAAGCGACTTCTTCGCCGGAGACGCGCGCCGGGGAATACCGGCTTTGGTGGCAAGTGCGCTGATGCGAGGCAATCCATTCATGCTCTATGCCGGTGAAGAATACGGAGAAAAGGGCATGGACAGCGAGGGATTTAGCGGCAAAGACGGCCGGACAACCATATTCGACTACTGGAGCATCGACACTCTGTGCCGTGCCGCCGAGGGCAAACTGACTGACGGCGAGACGGAACTGGCCGAGCAGCACAGCAAGACTCTCTGCATAGCCAACAAGGAGAAGGCCATCAGCGAGGGAGAGTTCTTCGACTTGATGTATGCCAACCCACAATCAGACCGCTTCTTCCCATACTCCAACTACACCTTCCTGCGCAAGTCGGGCAACGAAATGCTGCTCGTGGCAGTGAACTTCGGCACCGAACCGGCCGACATATCGGTGAAAATACCCGCCCATGCGTTTGACTTTCTCGGCATAAACGAACAGAAAGCCACCGCTACCGACCTGCTTACTGGCGAGAAGATGTCTGTGAAACTGGCAAAAGACGGCTGCGTTGACATGACCATCGGTGCTTTCGGAGCACGGGTGTGGAAGTTTAAACTGAGAAACACCAAGAAATAAGACTTGAGGGAAAGCAATGGAAGACATCATTCTGAACGCCCACAACAAGGAGGAATTTCCGCCGGCACACACCGCTGAACATCTGCTCAACCAGACGATGGCGAGGATGTTCGGCTGTGAAAGGTCGCGCAATGCCCACATTGAGCGCAAGAAAAGCAAGATGACATTCACGGTTGACCACAAGCCGACGCGCAAAGAGGAGCAGGAAATCGAGCGCACCATGAACGCCTTGATTGCCGAAGACCTGCCCGTGAGCTATGAGTTTGCCGACAGAAACAATCTGCCTGAAGGCGTAAGCACCGACCGTTTGCCCGACGATGCTTCGGAGACACTGCGACTGGTGCGCATAGGCGACTACGACATATGTCCCTGCATAGGCAAGCACGTGCGCTCAACGGGACAGATAGGACGCTTCGAAATGCTCGGAACAAACTGGGACGAGATGACCCACTCGTTCAGAGTGCGTTTCAAGATTGTGCAATAGCCGCTGTGGCAAAGGCAACGTTCCCTACCCCTACATCAAGAATCGGCAGACTTCCTGTAGCAAGTAGGCAGGCTTCCTGTAGCAAGTAAACAGACTGCCGGTAGCAAGTAGACAGCCTGCTCATAGCAAGCAAACTGGCTTCTCACAGTAAGCAGACAGACTTCGGTGAGAAACCTGTCATATTTCCGTTAGCAGTTGACTTACTTGAGGAAAAACGACTTCGAAGAAAACAATCGGGGCGGCACTCTTTCAGCACCGCCCCGATTGTTTTTACTTTGTTTCAATCTCCTCTTTCATGTCAATGTATTCACCGTTCTTGTCGTAAAACTCATATTGCAAGAACGCCATTTTCTGCGAGGGGATCACATTCACTCCAAACCCGTATTTCATCTGCCACCTGCGTTTGAGCGACACTATACCCTGATTGATATAGGCCGCAACATACGGATGCACTTGCAGTGTGAACTTCTTGATTCCAATTTTATTGACCAAACGGTCAATCTTGCTCTCCAACTGGTCTGTGAACAGAATGCTCGACTTAATCTTTCCTTTGCCAAAGCACGTGGGACAGGTCTCCTCCACGTTGACGTCCATTGCCGGACGCACCCTCTGGCGTGTAATTTGCATCAATCCGAACTTGCTTAACGGCAGTATGTTGTGCCGTGCCCTATCCTTCTGCATGTTCTTGCACATGCGTTCATAGAGCATCTGGCGGTCTTCCGCAAGGTTCATGTCTATGAAGTCGACCACGATTATGCCTCCCATATCGCGCAAACGGAGCTGACGTGCCAACTCATCGGCGGCACCAAGATTCACCTCAAGGGCGTTGGCTTCCTGTCCGTTCTCGGCTCTTGTACGGTTGCCGCTGTTGACATCTACCACATGCAACGCCTCCGTATGTTCGATAATAAGGTAAGCTCCACGCTTGTAGTTGACCGTTTTGCCAAAGGCCGACTTCATCTGCTTGGTCACATTGAAGTTGTCAAAGATGGGCACCTTGCCCGTATACATCTTGACAATGTCCGCCTTTTCCGGTGCAATAAGCTTCACATAGTCGTGAATCTGGCCGAATATTTCCTCGTCGTTGACAAAGATACCGTCATAAGTGGGGTTGAACAAATCCCTAAGCATGGCAACCGCCCTGCCTGTTTCCTCGAAAACAACCTGCGGACGCGCCGTTGTTTTCTGCACTTTCGCTATGGCTTCATCCCACCGCTTGAGCAACAGTTTCAGCTCAGCGTCAAGTTCAGCCACACGTTTTCCCTCCGATGAAGTGCGGACTATCACACCGAAATTCTTCGGTTTGATGCTTTGTATCAGCTGTTTCAGCCTTGCGCGCTCCTCACCTTTCTTTATTTTTGATGATACCGATACCTTGTCGTTGAACGGTATCAGTACCAAGAAGCGTCCGGCAAAACTCAACTCACACGTAAGGCGCGGACCTTTGGTTGAAATGGGTTCCTTTACAACCTGTACCAGAACCTCCTGACCAACCTTTAGTGTTGTCTGCACACTCCCGTCTTTCTTCAAATCGGGCAGCCGTGTAGCCTTCGAAATGGGAAAAAGTTTTTTTCTGTCACTTTGTACCTGCTTGAGGTACTTCTCATAAGAGCTAAATTGCGAACCCAAGTCCAAATAATGCAAGAATGCATCACGCTCGTAACCGACATCGACGAAACACGCGTTCAGCCCCGGCATCAGCTTCTTGACCTTTGCCACATAGATGTTCCCAACGGAAAACGAGGCCGACCTCGTTTCGTTCTGGTACTCCACGAGGCTTTTGTCCTCAAGCAATGCTATTGAGATTTCCTTGGGCTGGACATCGATAATTACTTCGCTTGTCATTCCTTACGTTTTTGTTCCTCTTTTTTGGTTCGTACAAAACAGAAAGGGTGCGCCACGCCCCTTGCATGGGACAGACAGGCGCACTCTTTCATCTTTTCTGTGGTCGGAACAGACCCGCAATCAAGTGCGGCGACTTACGCCTTACTTGCTCTTGTGTCTGTTCTTCCTCAGTCTCTTCTTACGCTTGTGCGTAGCCATCTTGTGGCCTTTTCTTTTCTTACCGCTTGGCATAGTTTATGAATTAAAAAATTATTTATATTGTTATGTTTCTCTTATTTCATCTTTGCGATGAAGCTCTTTGCAGGCTTGAAAGCCGGGAAGTCATGCGCGTCAATGATGATTGTCGTGTTCTTGGAGATATTACGTGCCGTCTTCGGAGCGCGATGCTTCACGATGAAACTGCCGAAGCCACGCAGGAAAACGTCTTCCTTTCTCCCTGCCAGACTTTGCCTTATCTCCTCCATGAAAGCCTCAACGGTGGCAGTAACATCCTTTTTTGCCACCCCTGTGTCCTCAACTATCTTGTTGATGATATCTGCTTTTGTCATTACTACTGTTGGTGTTTTGTTATGATAATTTATTTTTTAGAACCTTTTTGGCTTGCAAATATACTGATTTTCAGCGGGAGACAGAAACATCTTTCGTTTTTTTTTCAAAAAAGACTGTATTTTAGGCATTTGCCAAACATACAGCATGATACATTCAAGCTATATACATAATTATACAGAGTTTTCGTCTTTTGTCCATTTGCACATCATATGTGTTGCAGCTGGCAATATGTAAGCAAAACGGAAAAAGCAACACGGAAAAATCCCCGGCCATTTGTTCATTGCAAACAACCGGGGATTGGATACGGCCAAACCGTTTTTATGTCGACGGGTAGTCAAGACGGCTTTTACCAAAGGTCTTCTTCACTACCCTCTTCACCGCTTATGCCGCCGGAATGTTCCTTTGCGCCCCACTCCGTATCGGCGTTTCCGGAGTCGGCTTCGTCAAAATTGATTATCAAACTGGCCGCCATCAATCCGTCAAACCGGGAACCGGAACTTTCCATCTGTATCATGCGCACGATGGGGCTGATATATTTCTTCTTCATCGCTTGAGTATTTTTCGTGTTTCACTTCCGTTCTTTATGATATAAAGTCCGCGTTTCAGACCGTCCAATGCCGCCTTTGCGCTTGCGCCAGACCGCACCAAGACTCCGTCTGCGGCATACACATCGCAGCTGGCATTGTCATTTGCGTGTGTATTGGCTATGCTTGTGGTCCCGCTCTCAAACACCGATGTCCACATCTTTGCCGTCTGCACATCGTCGGGCGACTGTATGAACGCACGGAATGGGGTCATTGTGGCCGTGGAAGCCTTGAGCAACTTACCAGAAGTATCAAAACCGTAGATGTCGCTAACCGACTTGGTTGCATAAACGCCTTCCATGTAGAAGCCGTTGGCCGTTGTACTGCTGCGCATCGTGGTTGGCGTGGCCTCCACGCTTACGTTTGCACCCTGCAGCTTGCCGTCTTCCGATGCTATATAGATATATGGAGTGTTGGCTTCAGGAGAGTTCTCCTCAACAAACACCAATGCATTGTTGTCCGTATCCTCACGGTCAAGGCGATAGAACTGTCCGTTGGGTACTGTCGGGGCAAATGGCAGACACACCGTAGAGATGGTTCCCTTGGAGAAAGTGCGTTCAAACACGGCCTCAATTGCTGTGAAAGCAGCCGAAGAGCAGAACGGTTCCTTGTCGGTAAGCGCCAGACGCTGGCAGACTCCGTCCACTATTTTGTTGTCTGTGGCCGCAAACTGGTCTGCCGACGCAGCCTTCACAAGCTGGTTCTTCACCTTCGGATACACCACAACGGCCTTTGCTGCGGCGTATTTGGCCTGACTGGCGTCAAACTCCTGACTGTTTCGCCCGTTCCAATAGTAGTCCTGGCGCAGATATGACGCATCCGTCTCCTCCTCAGCCGACGCTCCAAGATAGGTAAGGGTGAAGTTCTTCACCTGATAATATGCCTTGTCGGAGCGTATGCCCACGGTTACTGTGCCGTCAGTCACATCGAAGGCGCACGAATACTGGCTGAAATCACCGTCGCCCTTGCCCACTTCCTGCGAGCGTCCAATCAGTCCGTTGGTGCCAGCCCCATAGATTGCTATGGTTGAAGCATCGGCTTCCATGTCGGTTTTCACCTCCGCAGTAAGCCTGTAGGCTCCGTTTGGCAGGCTTAAAGTCTGCGAAAGCTCGGCGCGGTTGATGGTTCCAGCCCATGCATTAAATACGCCATTGTTGACAAAAGTGTCGTTCCATCCCGAAAAACCGTACTGGAAATCCCATCCCGAAGGCACTATAACCTGACCTCCGCTGCCCTGTACGTTCTTTGTAACCGTGCCTTCGGTAAACGTTGCGTTGTTGATTAGGGAGGTTACATCGGTCCCTGCCTTGACTTCACCTTTATACATAAGGGTGATATTGTCCACATATACCGCGCTTTCCGTGCCGCCCTGACCTCCGTTGAAACCGTAGCTGAGCGTGACGACCTGCGGCTCTGCCAGTACCAACGTCACCGTTTTTGCTGCGAGACTTGACGTTGCATCCATCGGAAGTGTAGTGCGCTTGCCGCCAACTTCTACATAATTGAGGTTGGAAGCCAGCGTTCCTACAAGCGCGCCGCTGTACCCAAGTTCATAAATTCCGGCAGGCAATGCCATTTGCTTCACCACTTGCGCCGTGCCGATGCGGTCTTGCCATTTGGCACGTAGGAACAGACTGTGCGTGCCCGATGCCTTCCGGTCGGTTGACTGTTGAAGTTTTATGTATTGGGCATTGCCTGTGGTGCTGAACGAGGCCACGTTCACGTTCCATCCAGGCTGGGTGAATACGTTGGAAAGACCGCCCGACGCACTTCCCTGTGAAGTTTCAAAGTCAGTATTGTCGCCCAGCATGGCCGTAACGTCAACTGTTTCCGTACCGCGCTTAGCCATAGTCGTATGGAAAGTATTCGACATGGACTCTATGGCCTGCTCCACTCCGTCAGCATCGGTAATGGTTTCAAGCGTCGGGATGGCACTTTCGTCAAGGCCCAGCGACTGGAGAGCACTCCTTAGGCGCACGGCTACGGCATTGGCATCGGTCGCATAGACCACCTGCTCCTGACTGTTTACGCCCGTCATCACCTCAGGACTGAACTGTACCTGCTTTACTTCCACAACTCCCTTGCCGCCTTTCATCAACACAATGTAGGCTGCGCCGGCCGTATAGCCCGAAGCTGCGGTGGTATAATCCTTGATTCCGCCATAGGTATTGACGGAAAACGAGTGGGTATGTCCCGAGAAGTGAACGGGATTCTTCGTCTTATTGATTATTTCCGCCAGTTTGTCCTTCTTCTTTGCGGCCACAGCCTTGGCGGAAGCATCCGTGTAAACTGCCACATCGTCGCTGGTTCCGTAGTCCGAAGCGTCGCTTGTCTTTATGTAACGCCCCACATCGCTCTGGTCAAGCCACCAGCGGTCGCAGTCGCTCCCGGCCACAAACGGATAGTGTTGCATCCATACCGATGGTTCGTCTGCGTGTTTTCCTACAAAAGACTCAAGCGCAGAGACCACGCCGTCGGGTGCATAATAGGTAGCAGAGAGCAGTCCGGGCTTTTTATAGGGCTTCTGAAACCAATAGGTCTGGCCTATATAGAAGCGAACACCGTTGAAAGTGAACGAGAACGGATTGAACTGCGTGTGCCCGGTGCCGTCCGTGATGGTCTCAACGTCGCTTATGCCGTAGTTGGTCAAGGCTTTGCGGTAGCTCTCCACCGTGCTTAGCGCAATGTCGTTGGCGTATGAGCCTCCGTCGTTTATGCCGTAAGTCAGTCCTTTGCTGCCGTCCTCGCCCGTCCAATAGTCGGGTACGAGGTCGTGGTTGCCGCACATGGTGACAAAAGGAATGCCAGCCGTGGCAAAACCGGCATGGGCTGTGACAAACTCGTCGTCGTTTTTCTTTGAGTCAGCGTCCATGTCGCCGGTAGAAAAAGCTATGTCGCACGACGGTATGTAGCCGGGGAGTGCATCGAAAGCGAACGCTGCGCCGCCCGTCTTGCCCATGTTCACAATCTTCGACACATACGATTGCATATCGGCAACGCTCGTTGCGTCGTGGCCTGTATGCTCAATGTGGGGGTCTGACAGGAATACTGCGGTAAAATACTTGCCCTCGGAGAACTTGAAACCGTAGCCTTTCCCCTTGTAGAGCAAGGTGATTTCCTCTCCGTCTGCAAGCGACAGCGTAGAGGGATTGGGAACAATCTGACTTGCATCAATTGCGGTTCCGTCAACCGTAAAGGCGGCTTTCGCCATGACACTCGTAAGGTCTGTACCCACAGGAAACTCAACAAGAGTGCATCCGGTTGACAGCTGTTTGGTCGTAACGTCGCTTATGCCGGTGAAAGTCATGTCCATCTGCGCAAACACAGGACACAACGCCGCCCACAAGGTTACGGCCACAAAGATTTTCTTCATGCTTTTAAATTGATATTAAGTAAGTTAGTAGTTACTAAAAAAAATTGCCGGCTCACGCCGTTCACATAGAGTACATCGCTCTCCCTGAGGCAATCTCTTGCCCACAAGCAGGAGTTTCTGATTACGAGTACAAAATTATGAATAACAGACAAAACGGCCAAAGTTTTTCGACCAAATCATGCAGATGTTAACGTGTGTGGCGCAAATGTTGCGCTGTGAACTATAGATAGAACAGCAAACTGCGGCATTTGCCCATTACAAATGCCGCAGCTATGAAAGTACATTGTTTATTCTTTCTCCGTTGACTTATGCCGTCATTTGCTTCAATTTCTTAAGCAAAGCGAACATCACAACTGCGCTGATCAGACAGAGGGCGATAAGAATACCCCAGTTGTACATCAGCGGAATCTTGTTCCAAAGCATGGAAGGAATGGAACTCAAATAGTTGCCGATGGCTGTGGCGACAAACCAACCGCCCATCATAAGTCCCTTGTATTTGGGAGGAGCCACCTTAGAGACAAAGGCGATGCCCATTGGAGAGAGCAGAAGCTCGGCCAAAGTCAATGTGAAATAGGTGGAAATCAACCATCCCGGCGAAAGGATGCTCTGGGTTTTGTCGCCCAAATCCATAGGAGAAATCAAGCCTGTGGAAGCCAAAGTGATGACGCCAAAACCAAGGGCAGCCACAAGCATACCCCAGGCGATACGTGCAGGAGCACTAACCTCCTTGCCCTTCTTGGTCAACGAACCGAAGAAAAGCATACTGAACGGAGTCAACGCCACTACAAAGAAGGGGTTGAACTGCTGGAAGTCGGAAGGCTGACCCATGGTGGGATTGTCCATGCCAAGGAACAATGCGATGGCTATTCCAACCAGCACCACGGTGGAAACTCCACAAATCACACGGTTTTTAGCCAACTTGGACTGGAACGCGCCGAAGCCTGTGTACACGGCCAATGCGATGAGAGCCAGACTGAAGATGTTGAACCATATACGCATACCACCGGAAATGGTGAGGTTGGTGTATTTCTTGGCAAAGAAAGTCAACGCTGAACCGTTCTGGTGGAACGCCATCCAGAAGAAGATGACCACGGCGAATACCAACAAGAGAGCCACCACACGGTCTTTCTCCTGCTTGGGAGTCAACTGCTCAACGGCCACATCCTGTTCCTTGGCCTGCTTGGCTGTAACGTCGGCATGTTTGAACCAACTGCGACAAGCGAAGTAGATAATGGCAGAAACTACCAAAGAGACACAAGCCACACCAAAGCACAGGCCGTAGGCACCATAAAGAACCTCCAGATACTCCGGGCTGAAATTTGATGCGTCATACACCATTCCGTACTTTCCCAAGTATACATTGGTAATCCATTTAGCCATTGACGGGGCAAACATCGCACCGATATTGATGGCCATGTAGAACAGACTGAAGGCATCGATACGCCGAGACGCATACTTGGGGTCGTCATAGAGATTGCCCACAAGCACCTGCAGATTGCCCTTGAACAGACCTGTGCCCAACGACACACAAGCCAAACCAGCATACATGGCATACTCGCCCGAGGCATTGGCCTCTGTAGGAATGGCCAAACCGAGGTAGCCCAGGAACATTGTTACCAAGCCGATGGTGACACACTTGCCGTATCCAATCTTGTCGGCTATCATTCCGCCGAAGAGAGGAGCAAAATAAACCACAGCCAAGAAAATGGCGTACACCTGTCCGGCGTGCGACTCTGTCCATCCGAACTTAGCCTGCATGAACAGAGTGAAGATGGCGAGCATGGTGTAATAACCAAACCGCTCACCGGTGTTGGCCAGCGCCAACGCATAAAGACCTTTCGGTTGTCCTTCAAACATAAGATTATTTTATTTTAGAGTTATTTGTTCCGAACACATCTATAAGGTAGGTAAGCTTTATGACGATGTTTCCCAAGTTGCTGCGGCCGAAGTAGTCACGCTTGGAGTTGCCGAAAATATCGCCCAGACCATAATAGTAGCGTCCCTCAAGCATGATGTGGCCTATCTTGGGATGCGAATATTCAAGTCCCAGACCTGCGGCTATTCCATAGTCAAACTTGTGTTGTATTTCAAGGGAATCCTGCGTGGCATCCTTCTGCGCACCTATGCGGTCGGCCATGTTGCGCTGAGAGTGGCTGAAGTTGGACTTTATCTTGTCGCCAAGGAAGAAACCCACCTGCGGGCCGGCCTGAAAAAAGAACTGCAAGCCCTTGCGTTCGCGGCCCCAACCGAGACGGGCAAACATTGGAACCTGCACATACGTCAGTCGACGTTCGAACTCTTCGGGAAGCCCCGTGGCAGAGTTCATAACAGGAAGGTCGTCGGACGTGAGTATGTCTTCGCGCCATCCCACCTGCGCAAAGTTTACTTCCGCCACGAGGGCGCAAATGCTCTTGAAGTATTTCTCACAGGTGTAGCGCACCGTGAGTCCGCCTGTGAAGCCTCCATACGACTTCTGGGGTATCTCCGGGTTAAATCCAACGGTGCTGAGCACGTATCCGCCGTTTACTCCAAGACCGAATTCGCTGCGGTATTCGCCCACCTGTGCCCTGACGCACACGGGTATTGAGAGGAAAAGCACCACAACGGCGCACGCAAGTGTGTGAAAGCGTCCCATACCTTAATAATATAGTGTCTCAATCTTGTGACCGGGCGTATAGTGAACCAGCAACAAACTGTTGTTGCGGTAACCGCCGTTGTCGCCGACGCGCACGAAACGCAACGGAGTCTGTATGGGGGTGTAGCCCACAACGCCGGCAGCACCTGTAAACTTGTCGCCGTACATGCTCAAGCCCTTGATGAAGTAGTAGGCATGGTCAAATCCGGTAATGGCAAAGCGGGGCAATGCCTGAAGCATATCTGCATGGAAGTTCCACCTGTACTTCTGCTCCATACGTGCCGTCTTTGCCGAAAGAGGATTGGTGTAGAACGCCGCCGGTATGAAAACGTTGTACTTGTAGTAGTTGTCGAGGTTGTACTTGGTGTACATCATCCATTCCGTATAGCCGAACATAGACACCGACACCTTGGAGTCGTTCATCGTGAGGTTGTTGAGCTTGGCGAAAGCGACATTCAACTCCGGCGAACGCCCGGTGTTGAGCACTACCACGTTGGGCATGGTACGGCTGAATGCCTTTGAGAAATAGACATCGCTCGACTTCAGATTGGTGATTGAGTGGCTTCGTCCCATTGCTTCCATGCGTCTGCGCAGACCGAAGGTGAAAATTCCCTTGCGGCTTGTGGTGTCGTTGCAGTCTATGAACACGGTGTGATAGCCGGCAAACTTGTCGAGAAACCGGCCTATTGCAGCCTCGTTGAAGTCTGTTGGACTCTGATAGACCTGAAAAATGTTTGGATTGGAATGCAGCTCCGGGGCGTTTATGGAGAACGGTATGAGCACCTTTATGTTGTGTTTGCGCGAAAAATCCGAAAGGGCCTTGACCTGAGTGGAATAGAGCGGACCTATTATCACGTCGCATTGCGCAGCGGCGTTGTCGCGGAGAGTCTTGTTTATGTCGGCGTTTTCGGCCACGTTCCATGCATGAATGTCAACCGAAATGCCGTTGCAGCGCAGACTGTCGCACGCCATAAGCACACCGCGGTAGTATTCCGTCATGCGGGTTCCGTCGCCGTTTTCATTGTGCAGCGGCAGCATCACCCCCACCCTTACGACCTTCGACTTTGAGTCTGCGGCCTTGCTTTGAGCCGGAGTCTGCGCAATAGTCTGCAGTTTGGATGCGGCTGACGACGGGAAAGGTATGAATATGTAGTCGCCTTTCTTCAGTTCATAGCCCGGCTTCTTCATTTCCGGATTGGCGTTGAGCAGTTCTTCGATGGTCAGCCCGTTGTCTTTGGCTATGCCGAACACCGTCTCCTTGCGCTTCACCTTGTGTATTTCGCGCCACTTTGTGGTCTGCGCCATGGTCATGTCCGCGGCGAAAACGAGGACTATGGCCAGCACAAGACTTCTGAAAAGTAGTTTCATTGGTTTCCTGTTTTTAGGGTGATTATGAATTACCACCTTGTTTTTTAATGCTTTTGACCCACAAAAGTACCAAAAAAATGTGGATAAATATATGTTCTGCCTAATGTTTTGGACGAAAACGGGAGAATGAGGCTAAGCCGACGGCAGACCGACAACGGATTTTCTCAGGTTTTCATGTACGTTCAGAACATGCGGAACGGCCGTTTTCGGGCGGCAAAACATGGCGTTTATAAAGTAGACCGAATCCCGAACGCATCCCGAACGGTTCCCGAAGGAATCCCGAAGGAATCCCGATAGGAATCTGACTGTCTTCTGACAGGAAACAGGCTGTCTCGAAACGCGAAGTCATGGCTGCACAGGAACAACTCCAAACCTTTTTCCAAAAATGTATCGGACAACATTGTGATAACTCAACTTTATTACGTAATTTTGCGCTAATTATGGCACAAACAGTTAGGATGAAAACATTGGCGTTGTGGGCTTTGTGGACCTTGCTCGCGCTAATCCCTTTGACCGCGAGAGCCGACTTCAACCCTACGGCATACTATACCGTTGACGGCGAAGCTTTGGAGACCACGGATGCAATCACCGATGCCCAGGCTCCGCTCACAGTCACGTTCAAAGCCAATCCGTCAATGCTCGGCGAGGTGCAACCAACATATGAATGGAGATTTACAAAGAGCGATGCCACAACACCTTACATCGTGAGACACGAGGAAGAAACCACCTATGAGTTTCTGCAGTCTGGCACAACCAACGTGGCTCTGTATGTCTCTTACGACAGCGAGACCGACCCCGACCTGATAGCCACGATAACGGTAACGATAAGCGCAAGTCTGCTGGAGATGCCCAACGCATTCTCCCCCAACGGCGACGGCATAAACGACATCTACAAAGCCAAGGACAACCACAAGAGCATCACCGAATTTCACGCATACATATTCAACCGTTGGGGACAGAAGCTCTATGAGTGGACCAACATAGACGGAGGTTGGGACGGCACGTTCCACGGTTCGCCCGTCAAACCCGGAGTCTACTTCGTTTTGGTAAAGGCCAAAGGAGCCGACGGCGTGGAATACAACATCAAGAGAGACGTGAACCTCTTGAGAGACTACACCGAGGGCAGCAGCACTTCCAATTGACAAGGCCTACGGACATAAGGTCTGCACAAACCTATCTTTTTTCTCAACGCGCACGAACAGCAATCACATGGAAACCGAAAGAGAAGACGGGAAGATAAACGTCTGGGGAGCAAGGGTTCACAACCTGAAGAACATCGATGTGGAAATACCCCGCAACAGTCTGACCGTGATAACTGGACTTTCCGGTTCGGGAAAGTCATCGTTGGCATTCGACACCATATTCGCCGAGGGACAAAGACGCTACATCGAAACGTTCTCGGCCTATGCCCGCAACTTTCTGGGCGGCCTTGAGCGACCGGATGTCGACAAGATTACGGGCTTGAGTCCGGTGATAAGCATCGAACAGAAGACCACCAACAAGAATCCCCGCTCAACCGTGGGCACCACAACCGAGGTCTACGACTACTTGCGCCTGCTCTTTGCCCGCGCCGGCAAGGCTTACAGCTACTCCACAGGCGAGGAGATGGTGAAATACACCGAAGAGAAAGTGCTCGAAATGATCATGGACAGCTATGCTGGCAAGAAGATAATGTTGTTGGCACCGCTCGTGAGAAGCCGCAAAGGCCACTACCGCGAACTTTTTGAAAACATGAGGCGCAAGGGCTATCTGTACGTGCGCATAGACGGAGAAGTGGCGGAAATAACCCGCGGAATGAAGGTCGACCGCTACAAGAACCATAACATAGAGGTGGTGATAGACAAACTTGTGGTGAAGCCAAAGGACGATGAGCGGCTGCGGAAGAGCGTCGGCGTGGCCATGAGGCAGGGCGACGGTCTGCTGATGGTGCTCGATGCCGACACCAACGAGGCCAAACATTTCTCGAAAAGACTCATGTGCCCCACTACGGGAATGTCATACAGCGACCCTGCGCCCAACAACTTCTCCTTCAATTCGCCGCAGGGAGCTTGCCCACGATGCAAGGGACTTGGCTACATCAACGAGATTGACCTGGGCAAAGTCATGCCCGACCGCAACATAAGCATAAAAGAAGGTGCAATAGTTCCGTTAGGCAAATACAAGAATCAACTGATATTCTGGCAGATAGATGCTATACTACAGAAGTATGGATGCACCATAGCCACCAAGGCAAGTGACATTCCAGACGAGGCTCTCAACGAGATACTCAACGGAACACTTGACAAGGTAAGAATCAGCAAGGATGTTGTACACACGTCAAGCGACTATTTCGTGGCGTTCGACGGCGTGGTGAAGTATCTGCAAAGCGTGCTTGAGAGCGATGACACAGCCACCGGACGCAAATGGGCCGACCAGTTTCTCGCCGTATGCCAATGCCCCGAATGTCACGGACAACGGCTCAACCGCGAAGCCCTGGCCTACCGTGTCTGGGACAAGAACATAGCCGAGCTTTCCACCATGGATATTGCCGAACTCAGGCAATGGCTCGACGGCGTGGAAGAACATCTTGACAAACAACAGGCAAGGATTGCCGAAGAAATTCTCAAGGAAATACGCACACGGCTTGACTTCCTGCTCGGCGTGGGACTTGACTATCTGTCGCTCAACCGCACATCGGCCACGCTGTCAGGCGGAGAAAGCCAGCGCATAAGGCTCGCCACGCAGATAGGCTCGCGCCTTGTCAACGTGCTCTACATCCTTGACGAGCCGAGTATCGGACTCCACCAGCGAGACAACGGCCGGCTCATAGACTCGCTCAAGGAACTTCGCGACATGGGAAACACCGTCATCGTGGTGGAACACGACAAGGACATGATGCTCGCCGCCGACTATATTGTGGACATCGGCCCCATGGCAGGACGCAAAGGAGGCGAAGTGGTGTTTGAAGGAACGCCTTCGGAAATGCTGAGCCGCCACACGCTGACGGCACAGTATCTGAGCGGAGAACGGCGCATAGCCACTCCGGAGGAAAGGCGAAAGGGCAACGGTCACAGTATAACTGTCCACGGAGCGAAAGGCAACAACCTGAAGAATGTGGATGTGAGTTTCCCGCTCGGAACTCTTACGGTTGTGACAGGTGTGAGCGGTTCCGGCAAGTCAACACTCGTAAACGAGACTTTGCACCCCATACTCAGCCACCACTTCTACCGCTCGCTTAAGAAGCCCTTAGCATACGACAGCATAGAAGGACTTGACTTTGCCGACAAGGTGGTGTGTGTTGACCAGTCGCCCCTGGGGCGCACTCCACGATCCAACCCTGCCACCTACACAGGTGTGTTCAGCGACATACGCTCTCTGTTCGTTGGTTTGCCGGAAGCCAAGATACGCGGTTACAAACCGGGACGATTCTCCTTTAATGTAAAAGGAGGCCGCTGCGAGGCGTGCGGAGGCAACGGCTACAAGACAATAGAGATGAACTTCCTGCCCGATGTTCTCGTGCCTTGCGAGGTGTGTCACGGCAAGAGATACAACAGAGAGACGCTTGAGGTGCGCTATAAGGGCAAGAGCATTGCCGACGTACTCGACATGACCATCAACCAAGCCGTTGAATTCTTTGCCAACGTGCCCGACATTCTGCGCAAGATAAAGACCATACAGGACGTGGGGCTGGGCTACATAAAGCTCGGGCAACCGTCAACCACACTTTCGGGAGGCGAGAGCCAACGCGTAAAGCTAGCCGCAGAACTGAGCAAAAGAGACACAGGCAAGACCATATACATACTTGACGAGCCTACCACCGGACTGCATTTCGAGGATATACGAATACTGATGGGAGTGCTGCAAAAGCTCGTTGACAGGGGCAACACGGTCATTGTCATAGAGCACAACCTCGACGTAATACGTCTGGCCGACCACATTATAGACATGGGTCCCGGAGGTGGACGTGACGGAGGCCGAGTCATGGCCACCGGAACCCCCGAAGAGGTGGCCGAATGTACCGAAGGCTACACGGCCAAGTTCCTGAAAGCGGAACTCGAAGCCGACCGAAAGGCTGCCGAAAGGGAAAAGGAAGCCGGAAACGACTGCACTTCCGCCACAGGCGATGACGGGCAGAGCAAAGAGGAAAACGACTAAACAGGACAAAGAAAGATAAAAAACAACAATCATCATGGACGCACCAAACCGCAAGGAATATCCGCAGCTGATGGCCGGAAAGAAGATAATGTATGTGCACGGTTTCGCATCGTCTGCCCAGTCAGGAACGGTGGAACGGTTGCGCTCGCTCATGCCACAGGCTGAAATAATTGCCCGCGACTTGCCCCTGCACCCGGCCGAAGCCATGCAGCTCTTGCACGACTTGTGCGCAGAAAACCGCCCCGACCTGATAATAGGAACGTCAGCTGGCGGCATGATGACCGAACTTCTTACCGGTTACGACCGTATTCTCGTTAACCCGGCATTCCAGATGGGCGACACGATGCTCAAGCGCAATATGCTCGGGCATATGGTTTATCAGAACCCGAGAAGCGATGGCCAGCAGGAATTCATCGTGACAAAGAGTCTCGTAAAGGAATACGCCGAGACCACAGCCATGTGTTTTGCCAACGTAACCGATGACGAGCGTAAACGGGTGTGGGGACTTTTCGGCGATGAAGATGATGTTGTACACACATTCGACCTCTTTCTTTCACACTACCCCAACGCCATACGTTTCCACGGAGGCCATAGGCTGACCGACCACACCACACTTCACTACCTCATTCCGCTGATACGTCAGATTGACGACCGTCAGGAAGGTCGCGAACGCCCCATTGTTTATATTGCCACAGATGCACTTGCCTCCGCAGACGGACGTCCCTTGCCTTCGATGCACAAGGCCTACGAGATGCTGCTTGAGTACTACGACGTGCAAATCGTAGCTCCTGCGCCAACCAACGACCCGTCTCTGCCGGAAAAGACACAGGCGTGGGCAACGGAACACCTAAGTGCGCCGGCATTCAACCGCATCACTCACACCAACAACCGTGCCCTTCTATACGGCGACTACATGATCAGCACCACGCCCACCCCTGGTTTCTTGGGCACAAGCATCCTTCTCGGGTCTGAAAACATGAAGACTTGGGACGACATCATAGTGTTTTTCTCGCGGCTTGGCGGACAATAGACTTGACAACACAAATAGGCTGGGTAACAAACAGGCTTAGCAAACAAACAGGCTTAGCAAACAAATAGGCTTAGCAAACAAATAGGCTTAGCGGACAACTAGGCCAGAAAAACAGTAGTTGTCATGTATTTCTCTTCCTGGCCGAAAACACATCGCGCTTTTTTATCCGCATCCGCAATCCTCCCGTTTGCATACAACTAAAAAAATGCCCCCACTTCACAGCGAGAGCATTTCACTCAATAGGTATTAGTCTTTTTAAGGTAAAAAGATTGTATTCAGGATAACAGTAGCAAAGATAAAACATTTGTTTTAAATAGACAAACATTTTCATATGTTTAGAAACATCTTTCCTGTTTTTCGGCACTTTCTACAACAATAGTGGAAAAACAGGACGCTTTTCCCGACTGAAGCCAAAGAATTTTGCAAATAAATGTTGAATAAAGGTGGCAACGATTATGGGCTACTATCCGCAATCTACATGAAAGAATGGTTCTGCCGCCTATATTTATTCAGCAAACTTGCGCCCTGCTTTCCATGTCTGGCCTATTTAATGAATTACTGCTACCTATTATTATAGGATGGTTCTACAAAGAAGTAGAAATACTAAACAAGGGTGTAAAGGCTTTCCGTTGGCAGCAAACAATACCGCTCCCCATTCGCATCAACCACAATTTCACATCAAAGCAACTTCAAAATCAAAAAAAAAGTTCATCAAATGTTTGGTGGAACAAAAAGAATGCAGTACCTTTGCACCGCATTTGAGAGAAAATGCTGCGGCGAACGAAATCGCTAAGGAAGTTTGGGTGAGTGGCTGAAACCAGCAGTTTGCTAAACTGCCGTGCGAGTTTATCGTACCGGGGGTTCGAATCCCCCAGCTTCCGCAGACGATTTTTCGATGCCAAAAGAGACATAATGGTGGATTCATCTAATGGTTAGGATACAAGATTCTCAATCTTGGCATAGGGGTTCGATTCCCCTATCCACTACAAAAAGAGCTTCAGATGAATGTCTGAGGCTCTTTTTTTGATTGACACATTGAGTTGTCTGACAGAAACGATACGGTTCTTGACTGACACACCAAAGTTGTCTGAAAAAAAACGATACAGTTACTTGACCAAGAAGATACAGTTACGATGCAAAACCAGTTTTCCAGAACACAACTACTCTTCGGCAAACCCGCAATGGACACATTGGAGGGAAGCCGCGTTGCGGTGTTTGGCGTAGGCGGCGTGGGCGGTTACGCAGTGGAAGTGCTTGCCCGCAGCGGTGTTGGCGAGCTTGACATATTCGACGACGACCGCGTTTGCCTGACAAACGTGAACCGACAGATTTACGCCCTGACCACTACCGTGGGACAACACAAGGTGGACGTGGCCGAAAAACGCATACATGAAATAAACCCACGGTGCATTGTCAACAAGTACCGTATGTTCTACCTGCCGTCAAACGCCGACGAAATAGACCTGTCCGTATATGATTATGTGGTTGACTGCATCGACACCGTGTCGGCAAAGGTTGAACTGGCCAAGCGGTGTTACCGTCTGGGCACGCCGATAATAAGTTGTATGGGGGCAGCCAACAAACTTGACGCAACCGCATTCAAGGTTTGCGACATAGGAAAGACAAAGATGGACCCCTTGGCCAAGGTGATGAGGAAGAAAATGAAAGAACTTGGCATCAGGCGGCTCAAGGTTGTGTATAGCGAAGAAGCCCCCCTGCGCCCGTTCGACGACGCATCCATCAGTTGCAGGTTCCATTGCATCTGTCCCAACAAGGATATGCGCAAATGCACAGACCGCCGCAACATTCCGGCGAGCAACGCCTTTGTGCCCGCCACAGCGGGGCTTATCGTGGGCGGAGAGGTTGTGAAAGACCTGATAAACAAGGCTGAGACCATGCGCATACCGCCAGAAGAGGCGGAGCAAAGCGAAGCCGCAGCCAAAGCAAAGGCCAAGGCTGAAGCCCACAAGCAGAAAGTCAGAGAGGCAAGACTGCGCAAGAGCAGTCAGGAAAACGAGGGTTGAACCGCCTACAGTTTGGGTGGATTCTACAAAGAAAGGGCGAATTCTATAAATTACCTCCGTAATGAAACACGGCAAAGCTAATTTATAGAACCCGCCTCTTTTTAGTCCTTACCCACTCTATCCTCGATGAACAGCTCGTTGATTTCGGCAATCTCATCCTCGTCAAACCACTTTTTCAGGCGTTCCTCCGCCTTAGTTTTCACTTCCGGCTCTACATTTACCCACACTTTGCGCAGCACAAAGACGAGCACTGCAAGGTCGTCGGTGAGTCCGGCAATGGGAATTGCGTCAGGAATCACGTCAAGCGGACTTATCATGTAGCCCAATGCGCCAATGATAATGGCCTTGTCTGTCTTTGAAACCTTGCCGCTCTGCAACGTGTAGTAAAGAATAAGCGCGGCGTAAACCAGCTTTGCGCCGGCACGTTTGGCTATCTTGGCTATCTTTTCCGTGAAATCTGCGGCAGAAAACTTGCCGGAATAGCTCATAAAATCAGGTAGTTCCATAACCTTCTCCTTTCTTGTTTTTATAGTTTGTTCCTTTTGTTTATATTTTCTATTTATTTGTCTTTATCCTCACCAGCCTTATGCCCGTGTGACTTTTGTGCCGCATCAGATACTGGCGAAGCGTCATCGGCTCGTCAACAACCTTGCCGTGCAGCATAGACGCATTGAGCAGATGCAGACCGTCACTACGCCATGCGGCAAAGCCAAGGTGGGCTATGTCCAGCCCCGACTTGCCGCTCGTGATGGCGATAATGTCGCCGTCCTTAACTGTCTGCCGCAGCAGTTCTGTGTTCCGTATGCTGCTTTTAGGAATGTAACGGTACGACTTCCCGGTAATGTTGCGCTCGGTTTTGCATATCTCGTCTACATATTCGGGATGCTCGCGCAAGGCTTTGTAGGAGTCTGGATGCGTACTCATATAATTCACCCTTACCGTCTGCACAGCCGAGAACGGCGGGTTGGGCGACTGAACCTCGCTCACCAGACCTTTTTTTGTATTGTCTTCTATCCAGTCGGTGAAGTAGTGTATGCGGCTCACATATCCGTTCATCGCCCCGTTGCGGTATCTCATCTGTTCCAGTTTGGCGAGATAGTCGCCGAAAGTCAGCTTCTTTTCTGCATAACACAGCGTCAGAGCGGTCACGTTCTCCACCAGCGTCGTGCAGTCAAGCTGCCGGGTGTTGACCACAAGAGTGCGGTCGTCGCCCACCTCCAGCGTGTGCGCCACATAGGGACGGCCGAGAAATTTGCGTGCGAAGTACAACGGCACACAGCCTATGGTTTTTTCTCTGCCAGCCTCCGCAAGGGTTTTGGCAACAAACACGCTGTCCTCCCTATTGCCCTGCCACCGTCTGGCATCTGCATCCTGCCACACGAGCATTAGCAGAGCCGCTACTGTAAACAACATCCTCATTTCTTTTTCCTGTATTTAGACTTCAGTCCGAAATTATATCCCATATATACGTTTATGCTGCCAAACACGTTGTTTGTGGCAAAACGCTCCTTGCGGTAGTTGTTGGTGTGGAGTATGGCGCTGCAACCTGCATACCATTTGGTGTTGTTGTACACTACAGCAAAGCGGCCAATGCCGTCAAGATTGATGTTTTTCAGATTAAATCCATACGATCCGCCGCCCTCTGTATCGCCCTTTGCGTGCTTGTAGGCCAAGGCCGCCGAACCGCTTGCACAGGCCAGCCAGTTCTTTGCGAACACCCAGTTGTAGGCATAGCCGCACGAAACGTTGACGTTGTGATACTCCACTCCGCTGAACATGAAGCCGCTGTCCGGTACAGCCGTTCCCGCAGGACTGTTTTCGGCTATCACAGACTTCAGTTTTCCGTAGTCCAAGGTTATGCTGTTGCGTGTATATCCCACGCCAGCCAGCCACGAACCGCAGCTCCTCTTCTGACAAGTGCTTTGTGAAAAGGCTGCCGGATAGGAAAACCGTTTGTGGTTGAAGATGTGGTAAAGGTTCACGCCCGTTATGGCTATGTTCACTCCGTCAAAGGGTTTTCCCTCCAGCGCGTCCGTCTCGTCTCCGTCGTCCATATGCACACTGCGTATCTTGTAGTCACTTCCGGTGCGCCGGTAGAACAGGTCCACTCCTATCTGCGAACTGTACACACTGAATTCTATCTCCTGCTTCTTGCCGTCAGAGCTGAACGACAGGTTTTTCAGGTCGAATGTATAGCCGAGAAAGAACCATCGCCAACCTACATACGGCCCGACTTTCATGATAATGTCCGGAGCGAACGTCACGCTCTGGCCGGAATTGCTCTTCAGGCGGAACATGTCATAATTGAAAGTGCTTTGCATCATCACCGTGAAGTTGTAGTGCTGCGGTTCTATATAGTTGGTGTCTATTGCGCTGAAGCCTCTCACCGCTCTCCGCAACACACCCAATTCCTCATCGTCTCCGTCGTCCTGTGCCCATGCCACCACGGGTACAGTCATGGCTACAAATGCCAATATCAAGGAAACGAGGTATTGCTTCATGTCAGGATTTGCCCAATATCTGATCCATAGCCCAGTTTACCGGTGTGGCCGACACACTGGTACACGTGCATACGCCCAATCCCTGCAAGTGTTCAACTACATTCTTTATGAGCGGAAACTGCACATACGGCGGATTGGGCACCTCAATCAGCTGCGTTCCTTCACCGGTATTGAGCTTTATGGGGTCGTAGTTGAACACAGAAAAACTCACCTGTCCTCTGTCGCCAATCACCTCTATGCGGTCTTCGCGTGCCGACTCATAGGCCACGAAGCACCAAGAGCCACTGCCCGGCAGTCCGTTGTCGAAGCGGAAGCACGCACTCACGGTGTCCTCCGCACCATACAGTCCGCCACGGTTTGCACATATTCCGTTGGCCTCCACTATCACGCCGAAGAAATGCTGCAGCAGGTCCAGCTGATGTGGTGCCAAATCATAGAAATAACCGCCTCCGGCAATGTCCGGCTGCAGTCGCCACGGCAAGTTGTCGGCGCGCTGATAGTCCAAATCGCGCGGCGGCACGGCAAAACGCACCTGCACGTTAATCACCTTGCCTATGGTTCCCTGGTCTATAATGTCCTTTACTTTCTGGAAATACGGCAGATAGCGGCGATAGTAGGCCACGAAACACGGCACTTTGGTAGCCTCGCTCACACGGTTAACTCGTGTACAGTCCTCATAGGAGGCCGCCAAAGGCTTCTCCACATACACCGGTTTGCCGGCCTTCATGGCCATTATGGCAAACGTGGCGTGGCTCGACGGCGGCGTGGCTATGTATATGGCGTTCACGTCAGGGTCGTCTATCAGTTCCTGCGGGTCGGTATACCACTTACCTATGCCATGGCGTTCGGCATAGCTGCGCGCCTTGGCCTCGTTGCGGCTCATCACAGCCTCAACCACAGAGCCTTCCACCTCTGCGAAAGCCGGGCCACTCTTCTTCTCGGTGACCTCCCCGCATCCTATAAATCCCCACCTTATTATTTTCATAACCTAATGTCTTTGGTATGCTAAGATATTGCAAACGGGAGAAAAGAAAACTTGTTCTCTACTTTCCGAATGCATCTATATCTCATGCAAATTTAGCAAGAATTGGTGAAACTTGCGCCCTTTTGCCCTATGTTGTCCGCATTTACGGAAACAAGTATGGCATTTACGCCCCGCAACTATGCCTTTTACGTGCGCAAGAAGGGTCTGCTGCCCCATAAATGTATACGGATAATTTTGAACACCCACTTATTTATCAACCAATCAAATACAATAACATCATGGGAAGAAAGAAAATATCAGAGTCGTTAGTCAAGTTCATGAACCGTATCATCTCTCAGTTGAAAACCAACGGACAGCATCGCACTATGCTCCACTACCAAGCTACCCTCAATAG
>CAVAQY010000041.1:0-24404 GCA_963590865.1 Bacteroidaceae bacterium
CAGAATTAACTGTGCCAATGCTAATAGTCCTTGATTGTTCATACCACAAAGGTATGACTTTTCCACAGAACAAAAGAATCCCCCATGTTTGTCGGGTGAGCCTAAAGTCCTCTGTTACGAGCCTGTCTGCACCTGTTGTTTTCACCATGTTCTCATATATAAAGAAGAGCATGAAGTCAGTACCCTTCATGCTCTTCTTGTCCGCTTGGCTTTTAACGCCTAACTTGCAAAACTGCTTAAACGGCGGAAAAATGAAATCTCAATCCTATTTGGATTATTTCTTTTCAGCCGGAGTTGTTTGGTTGTTTCCCTTTGCGGCGTCTGTATTGCCGTTGGCAGGCTTTGTCTGACTTGCTCCGAAACCGGGAAGATTATTTGGGTTTGTGGTTGGATTCTCCACACCCTCCATTACCGAAGTTTCTGTTGATGCCTGAGGGGCTACATATGCGCAAGCAACGCTTATTACTACCATTGCAATAGCCAGTCCCCATGTCATTTTTTCAATGAAGTCGGTTGTCTTGCGCACACCACCTATCTGGTTGTACGAAGCGAAACTTGAAGAAAGGCCTCCGCCCTTCGACTCCTGGATGAGCACGATGAAAATCATGAGCACCGCTGCGATTAGGATGAAGATTACAAATAATGTGTAAAGTCCCATTTTGATTAATCAGTTTTTTTATTGTTGTTTATTATAAGTTTCTCTAGGAAACGTATTTGGTCTGCAAAGTAAGCATTTTTTTTTGGATAATTCAAACTTAACCGCCGAATAATTTCCAAAGCCTTTGAATATCGTTCCTGTTTTATGTATATGCGTGCCAATGTTTCCGTAAAATAGCTTTCTTCGCCGTCTTTTCCGCCATCAGCATTGCCGTTTGCGTCTATCTGCGGAACAAACTGCGGAGTTTCGTTGAGCACTATTTTTCCTTGCCCGCTGTTGATGAAATCGTCTATGAGGTTCTGTCCCTTCATTTGCGGGGCGTCATCTTGGCGCTGTTCGTCCTCCTCACTTTCAAGTTCCATGAGGTAAGCTACATAGTCCACTGCCGCATCGGCTGGAGTGGGGCGACGTTTCTTTGTCTCCTTGTTTGACTTTTCCGTCGGCTCTTCTTTCGGTATTGTGTCAAGGAAATTGTCTATCAGCGAGATTGTCCTGTTCTCCTCGGATTTTGCGGAAGTCTCCTTGCCGTTAGCCAAAGCTTCTTTCTGTTCCTTTGCGACGGGCATTATGCGATAATGCGCAGCCTCAATCATCTGGAATATCACGCTTCGGTCGGTAATGTAAACGGCGGCTCTGCGCAGTTCTTCGTCGAAAGTGGGGTCATGCAGCAGATAGAGATTTTTGAGCATGAGCAACCGTGCCGTCTGAAAATAAGGGTAGACGGCCAATATGGAACGGAGTTCATAGAGAGTCTCTCTGTCAAGTCGTTCGGTGTGGTTTATCAGCTCTGTTATGTCCATTGCGTCCGGATTACCAGTTGGCTACTGTTGCGTTGAATATTTGATCGGTTATTGTTTTCACCATTTGCGTCACAAGGTCCTCCTGTACGGCACTCAACGTCTGAGTGTTTTCATAGGTTGCGGTAGCCGAAAATTGCTTTTCGAAATCCTCTTTATGGTTGACATTATTGGTGAAACGCACATTTACTGTCATTGAAAGTTCGGTCTGTGCAGAACTACCTTCACTGGTTACTGCCTTGTTTCGCTGGTTATATTGCGTTATTTCGCCCTCTATTTTCAGGTCACCGTTACGCTTTACCTGTATAAGACGGGTGTTGTCGGCATACAAATCCTTTAGCTTGTTGTTGAAAATGCTCGCCATCGGTCCCCAAACATAGCTTGAGCGTATTGGGAAGTCAGCTATTTGTATGGTCTTTGTCTTGGTGTAGTCAATGCTCGCTCCGTTGAACTTGTATGATATGGAACATGCTGTAAGCAGAATCAAGGTTAGGCATACGGCTGCGGTTCTTAGTATTGTCATGGTTCTTGGCTTTTTCACACAGTGCATATGGAATACTTTGAAGCAAGAAGCTGACGCACAGGATGACAATGCACCGCACCTTTGTCCGTTGCGTTCTGTACAGTTGTCTGTCTCTTGTTTTGCTGTCCTGTTCATACATGTACAATATTTGTTTCCGTTATCCATGCTTGAATCCGTATGCGCATCTTTGTTATTCCTTGCTGTCCAACCCGAACTGCTTTATTTTCCTGTACAGCGTACGGTCGGATATACCCAGTTCCTTAGCCGCCTTCTTGCGGTTGCCGCCGTTGCGGTCAAGGGCTTTTTCTATCATCTGCCGTCCAAGCGCAGTCAAGTTCAGGTTTTCCAGCTCTTTCTGCGGTTCTACATACTCCTCCGCTTCAGCCTCTTCTACTTCGGGTTTTGCCTGTTGCTGTATGTATATGTGTGGATGTGTCGCAGCAGTAGATGCAACGGGAAGATTCGTCTCGTTGTCTTCTCTAATGGTCTGTTTGCTTCCGGATTGCTCCATCTGCTTCTTCATAGAAAGCATTTCGCGCCGAAGTTCACTCACATTGCCGCGCAATTCGAACAAAATCTTGTACAGGATTTCCCTTTCGCTCTCGAAACTGTGGTCGGCATGTTTGGTTATTGTAGCAAGCTGCGTACTCTCTTCGTCCTGCGGAATGAACCGTGACAGCGTTTCCTCATCAATAAGTCGTTGCGGACTCAATATCGACACTTGTTCCGTTATGTTCTTTAGCTGTCTGACGTTGCCTGGCCATTTGTAGTGCAAAAGCATCTGCTTGGCACCATCGGTCAGAGTAACCTTCTCCATTCGGTATTTCTCGGCCATCTGCATGGCAAAGAGTCTGAACAAAAGAGCTATATCTTCTCCGCGGTCGCGTAGGGGAGGCATCTGTATAGGTATGGAGTTAAGGCGGTAATAGAGATCTTCCCTAAACCGTCCTTCGCTTATTGCCTGTTTTATGTTCACGTTTGTAGCGGCCACTATGCGCACGTCAGTCTTGCGCACTTCTGTTGCGCCCACAGGAATGTATTCTCCGGTTTCAAGCACGCGCAACAGGCGGGCCTGGGTGGCTATTGGCAGCTCTCCCACTTCGTCAAGAAATAGAGTGCCCTTGTTGGCCACACCAAAATATCCGGGGCTGTCATTGACGGCACCGGTAAACGACCCTTTCACGTGGCCGAACAGTTCGCTGTCGATGGTGCCTTCGGGTATGGAGCCGCAGTTGATTGCAAAATATTTCTCACGTTTGCGCGGTGAATTGTCGTGTATCACGTGCGGTATAATCTCCTTTCCTACACCACTTTCACCAACAATGAGCACGCTAAGATCTGTCGGAGCGACCTGAAGGGCTATGTCAAGCACATGATTCAACGCATCGCAGTTGCCCACGATGTTGTATCTCTGTTTTATGGCTTGCAATTCAAGAGCTTTCATTTATACGGCAAAGTTACATAATTTATTTGAAACTTAGTCGGTCTCACGTCTGTAAAGAAAATCAAGACGCCATAATCTCCCGCTTTTATCTTCTCGGGAAATTGCATTGTTGTTAGACAAAGCCCGTCTGTTTAACTACGTCATACAAATGTCAAGAGGCCGGTTCAAACAGAACCAGCCTCTTGTAAATGTAGCGTATGTTTAGCGAATGTCTGCATTGTTTAGCCTTACGACCTCCGCGCAGACCTTACGCCTTTTTATTTTAATTTCGCTTCTTTTCTATTAGTTCTTGAAGAAATCTTTTACCTCTTCGTTCGGAACCATCTGCTCGTCAAAGATGTAAGCGCCAGTCTTCGGGCTTTTCACCATCTTGATGACTTTTGAGTATGCGCGACCATCCTTTGAGCCTTCGTGGAGGGTTGCGACGGTTTTCTTTGCCATATCCTAAAATCCTTTCAATGGTTTTATTTGATTTCTTTGTGAAGTGTCATCTTTTTCAAGATGGGGTTGTACTTCATTATTTCCATTCTCTCAGGAGTGTTCTTGCGGTTCTTTGTCGTTACGTAACGGCTTGTTCCAGGGAGACCGCTGTTCTTCATTTCGGTGCATTCCAAGATGACCTGCACTCTGTTGCCTTTGGTTTTCTTTGCCATGATTATTAGTCTCCTATAACTTTGATGTCTTTCCAGTCACAGTAACCCTTTGACACGGCCTGCTTCAAGGCCGCATCCAAACCTACCTTGTTTATGAGGCGCAGACCTGCGGCACTAATCTTAAGGCTTATCCAGCAATCTTCCTCCACATAGTAAAACTTCTTGCGGAACAAATTCACGTCAAAGGTGCGCTTTGTGCGGTGCTTTGAGTGTGACACATTGTTGCCTATCTGTGTCTTTCTTCCTGTGATTTGACAAATCTTAGACATGTCTATCTATTCTTTTTCTTTTTACTTATTAGTAACTTATTCCAAACAAGGCGCAAAGTTATATGTTTTTTTTGAAAGGAAAGAACATTTGCTTCTAAAAATCAACAAATTAAGATTTATTTTGCGACTTGCAATCAGAACTGGGCGTTTTGCAGCATCATTCCTCCTTGTTTGCGTCCTCTTTTTCTTTCAGGAATTTCAGAAACATCTGCATTGCTCTGTTTGTTGCAATGGCGAGATTTATGTCGCGTCCGTGGTCTTCTTCCACTTTCATTGTTCTGACATCATCCTTTGAACCGCATGCGAGCCATATTGTTCCCACTGGGATTTCTTTTGTTCCGCCTGTTGGTCCTGCAAATCCTGTGGCGGCAATGGCATAGTCAGTTGCAAGAACTTTGCATGCACCGACAACCATAGCCTCGGCCACCTCCTCGCACACAGCAGTTTTTTCTTCAAGCAGCTGTGCGTCAACGCCGAGCAACGATGTTTTCACTTCATCTGTATAAGAGATTACTCCGCCCTTGAAATATTTGGATGCTCCAGGCACGGCTATTATCGCTTCCGCTATACGTCCGCCTGTACAGCTTTCGGCTGTTCCCAACGTTTCTTCCCTTTCCCAAAGCAGTTGGCTAATCTCCCTGCTTGTTATTTTGCTTTCAAAATCCATTTTAGTCGTTTTGTTTCTTTGTGGTGTCCTTATTTAAATGTCACTTTGGAGAATGCAGGTTTGTCTATACTGCAAAAGTCCTTGTCAAGAAATTTGTAGTAACCGGTAATGCCTATCATCGCAGCATTGTCGGTAGTATAGCTGAACTTGGGTATGTATATAGTCCAACCGTATTTGCGGGCGTGCTCATGGAAAGCGTTGCGAAGTCCGTTGTTGGCGCTTACGCCTCCAGCCACAGCCACGTGCTTGATGCCGCTCTGTTTCACAGCCATGCGCAACTTCTTCATCAGAATGTTAACTATGGTGTATTCGAGGCTTGCGGCAATGTCGTTCTTGTGGTGTTCTATGAAGTCGGCGTCCTCGGCAACCCACTCTCTGAGCGAATATAGGAATGAAGTTTTCAGTCCGCTGAAGCTGTAGTCCATTCCCGGTACATGCGGTTCGGCAAACTTGTACGCTTTCGGATTGCCTTGTCGTGCGAGTTTGTCTATTATAGGCCCCCCGGGATAGCCCAGTCCCATAACCTTTGAACACTTGTCTATGGCTTCTCCGGCAGCGTCGTCTATCGTTTGCCCGAGTACTTCCATATCGTTGTAGGCGTTGACCTTTACTATTTGCGAATTGCCTCCACTAACGAGAAGACAAATGAACGGAAGTGGCGGCGCTGAAGTATCGTCGTCGCTCTCTTTAATGAAGTGCGCCATCACATGCCCCTGCAAATGGTTTACGTCAATCAGTGGTATTCCGAGTGAGCGGGCAAAGCCTTTTGCAAAGCTCACTCCAACAAGTAGCGACCCCATAAGACCCGGACCGCGCGTGAAAGCAACCGCCGATAGCTGTTCTTTGCCTACGCCTGCACGTTTCAGAGCTTGGTCAACCACCGGCACGATGTTCTGCTGGTGCGCCCGCGATGCCAGTTCTGGCACGACACCGCCGTAAGCCTTGTGAACTTCCTGACTGGCTGTCACATTGCTTAGTAGCACTCCGTCGCGCAAAACTGCTGCCGAAGTGTCGTCGCAGCTGCTCTCTATACCTAATACATATATGTGTCCGTCTTTCCCGTCCATGTATATACGTGTCTGTTATACCTTTTATGCACTCAAAATCTCAACGCCGTGCTCCGTCATAAGGAATGTGTGTTCCCACTGGGCACTCGGTTTTTCGTCACCGGTAATCACTTCCCAACCGTATTTGTCATCGGCATCAATAAATACCTTCCATGTTCCCATGTTTATCATAGGCTCGATGGTGAACACCATACCCGGTACAAGCAGCATACCTGTGCCCTTATGCCCGAAGTGCATCACTTCCGGTTCGTCGTGGAACTTTATCCCGACTCCATGGCCGCACAAGTCTCGCACCACACCGTAGTGATACTTTTCTGCGTGTTTCTCTATTGCGTGTCCGATGTCCCCTACGAAACTGTATGGCTTGGCTGCTTCCGCACCAATCTCAAGACATTCCTTTGTCACCCTTACGAGTTGTTCTTTCTCTGGCGTTGTTTTGCCGATGATAAACATTCGGGATGCGTCTGCATAATAGCCGTCAAGGATTGTGGTGAAGTCAACGTTCACTATGTCACCTTCTTTGAGTACATCCTCTTCTTTGGGTATTCCGTGGCAAACCACTTCGTTGATGCTCGTGCAGACGCTCTTCGGGAATCCTTCATAGTTCAGACAAGCCGGCGTGGCTCCGTGCGACGTGCAATAGTCATAGCAAATCTTGTCTATTTCCAGAGTGTTCATGCCGACATGTATCTGCTTTGCCACTTCGTCAAGGACACCTGAGTTTACAACTCCGCTCTTGCGTATGCCTTCTATCTCTTCCGGAGTCCTTATCAGGTTGCGTGTCGGTACCAGCTTACCCTTGTTTTCCCAGTACATCACCTGCTTGTCAAGCTCAGTCGGCTCAGTTCCGGGCAGGAGATGCCATCTCTTTTTCTTTCCAAACATCGTTCAAATACTTATAAGATTATGCAAAATTACAACAATTCCGCATAAAAAGGATTAGGTGGGTTCTAAAAATTGGAAACGTCCAAGATAGAAGGTGACGTTTGTTCCAATGAAAGCCTATAGTGGGTATATAAATTACCGCCGTAAAAGACAATATTTTTATGGATTACGTTTTTTCCAACTTCTGAACTCTTTTCGGCCTATATTGCCACCTCGTCCGAACTGTGCATGAATTGCGCACTTTCCCGTATTGCGAGGCGGGGCGGAAGGAAATAGCCATGTTTTGAATTGGGGCGTTCGGGTCGGCTCTGCCGTATCTACCCAAACGCCCCAATGGATGTTTCACTCTTTATGCGAGTCCTTTGCCGTGGCAGTCTTTGAATTTTTTGCCGCTGCCGCATGGGCACGGGTCGTTACGCCTTGGCATCTTGTCTTTTACTATCGGAGTGTGCTGTTGCTTTTCGCGTGTGTCTTGTGCCGCCGCTGCCGCCTGGTCGGGATCCTGCAGTTGTTCCTCATCGAGATTTTGTTTGGTCTCGGTGTATTGGTTGTGGCTTGCCGGCACTTCCGGGGCTGCTTCATGCACTTCTTCCTGTTGCATTTCGGGTATGGCCGCACGCATGAGTATGCCTACGATGCGGTTGTTCATCGTGTTGACCATGCTGTCGAACAGCTTGACACTCTCAAGTTTGAAGATCAGCAACGGATCTTTCTGCTCGTAGGATGCGTTCTGCACGCTGTGCTTCAGCTCGTCAAGTTCTCTGAGGTTCTCTTTCCAACAGTCGTCAATGATATGCAGCAGGATAACTTTCTCAAACTGCTTCACCACGCTCTTGCACTCTGTCTCATAGGCTTCCTTCAGGTTGCACGGAATGTTGTACATGCGTCGTCCATCGGTGAGTGGCACCATGATGCGCTCGTAGATTGAGCCTTGGTTCTCATAAACCTGCTTGATAATGGGCCAGGCCACGGCTTGAATCCTCTCTGTCTTGCGCTTAAAAGTAGCCATGGCTTCCTGGAAGGCAAGTTCGGCCACATCGTCACGCTTCATGTTGGTCAACTGTTCTTCGGTGAAAGGCACCTCCATAGCGAACACATGGAGGAATTCTTCCTTGCAGCCTTCGTAGTCGTTGGTCTCGACAATGCTGGCCACACGGTCCCAAATGGTGTTGGATATGTCCATTCCGATGCGCTCTCCCATGAGTGCGTGGCGACGTTTCTCATATACAACGGTGCGCTGTTTGTTCATCACATCGTCGTATTCGAGTAGCCTTTTTCTTATTCCGAAGTTGTTTTCCTCCACCTTTTTCTGTGCGCGCTCAATGCTCTTTGAAATCATTGGCGACTCGATAAGGTCACCTTCCTTAAATCCAAGGCGGTCCATCACACGTGCAATGCGCTCGGAAGCGAACAGACGCATGAGCTTGTCTTCAAGTGATACATAGAAGACAGATGAACCGGGGTCACCCTGACGGCCTGCACGTCCACGCAACTGGCGGTCAACACGGCGGCTCTCGTGGCGTTCCGTACCGATAATGGCCAGTCCTCCGGCTTCCTTAACCTCCTTTGTCAGTTTGATGTCGGTACCGCGTCCAGCCATGTTGGTGGCTATGGTTACTGCACCGAGCATACGTTCTTCCTTATGCTTCTCTCCGTTCTCGTCAGTCACCTCAATCGTGCCCATAGTGCTGCGTCCAGCCTCGGCCACAATGTCTGCTTCCTTCTGGTGGAGCTTCGCGTTGAGCACCTGGTGGGGTATGTGGCGCATGTTAAGCATCTTGGAAAGAAGTTCTGAAATCTCCACGGACGTTGTTCCGACAAGCGTTGGGCGACCGCTGTTGCGCATATTCACGATTTCGTCAATAACGGCGTTGTACTTTTCGCGTGCCGTTTTGTACACGCGGTCGTCCATGTCCTTGCGGACAACAGGGCGGTTGGTGGGTATTTCCACCACATCAAGTTTGTATATGTCCCAGAACTCGCCCGACTCCGTGGATGCCGTACCGGTCATACCGGCCAGTTTGTGGTACATACGGAAATAGTTTTGCAGCGTGATGGTGGCGAATGTCTGTGTGGCAGCCTCCACTTTCACGTGCTCCTTGGCCTCTACAGCCTGATGGAGACCGTCGCTCCAGCGGCGACCCTCCATGATACGTCCCGTCTGTTCATCGACTATCTTCACCTCGCCGTCGATTACCACATACTCATCGTCCTTGTTGAACATGGTATATGCCTTGAGCAACTGTTGCAGAGTGTGTACACGTTCGCTCTGTACGGCATAGTGGTTGAGCAATTCATCCTTCTTGTCGAGACGCTCCTGGTCAGACAGTCCTGTCTCGGTTTCCAGTTCCGAAAGCTGTGACGCGATGTCCGGCAAAACAAACAGACCTCTGTCGTTCACCTGCTTGGCCAGCCACTCAGTACCCTTGTCGGTGAGGTCGCAAGAATTGAGTTTCTCATCAACCACGAAATACAGCGGTTCCACAGCTTCGGGCATACGCCTGTTGTTATTCTCCATGTATATCTCTTCGGTCTTGAGCATACCAGCCTTGATGCCTTCTTCCGATAGAAACTTGATGAGCGGCTTATTCTTTGGCAGAGCCTTGTGCGAACGGTAGAGCGAGAGGAACCCTTCATCGGTCAGCTTCTGGTCGTTCTTTTGCTTGCCTTCGGCAATTTTCTGCTTTGCGTCGGCCAGATATTGTGTGGCGAGCTTGCGTTGCACGTCAACCAGTTGCTCAACGAGCGGTTGGTATTCCTCAAACATCTGGTCGTCACCCTTTGGTATAGGACCGGAAATGATAAGAGGCGTGCGTGCGTCATCGATGAGCACGGAGTCCACCTCATCGACTATAGCATAGTTGTGGGCGCGCTGTACAAGGTCAGCTGGCGATATGGCCATATTGTCACGCAGATAATCGAAGCCGAACTCGTTGTTCGTTCCGAATGTAATGTCGGCTTGGTAAGCCTTGCGGCGCGCCGGAGAGTTCGGCTGGTGCTTGTCTATGCAATCTACAGACAGTCCGTGGAATTCATAGAGCGGTCCCATCCACTCGGAGTCACGCTTTGCAAGGTAGTCGTTCACGGTCACTACGTGTACACCGTTGCCAGTCAGAGCATTCAGGAATACGGGCAACGTGGCAACAAGTGTCTTTCCTTCACCAGTAGCCATCTCGGCTATCTTGCCTTGATGCAGCACTACGCCACCGAAAAGCTGTACGTCATAGTGTACCATCTCCCACTTCAGGTCGTTACCTCCAGCCGTCCAGTGGTTGTGGTAGTATGCTTTGTCACCATCAATCGTAACGAAGTCTTTGCGTGGGTCGGCTGCCAGTTCGCGGTCGAAGTCGGTTGCCGTCACTACTGTGTCTTCATTTGTGGCGAAGCGTTTGGCAGTTTCCTTCACTATGGCGAACACTTCAGGCATATACTCGTTGAGCTTCTTCTCGTATTCCTCGAGAATTTCCTTCTCCAGCTTGTCTATCTTGTTGAAGATGTCGGCGCGCTCATCGATGGGAGTGTCCTCGATAGTGTCCTTGAGTTTGGCTATCTGCTCCTTTTGCTCCGGTGCTGCGCCCTGTATGTCCTGCCTTATTGCTGCCGAACGCGCACGGAGTGCATCGTTGTCCAGCTTCTCTATCTCTGGATAGACGGCCTTTACTTTCTCCACGAGCGGCTGTATCAGCTTCATGTCTCGTGAAGATTTGTCACCGAAAAGTGACTTTAGAATCTTGTTGAAATCCATATTTGTGTTTTTTTTCTTGCTTGTTTTGATGCTTCATCCCTTTCTGTGGCCTATCGGGATAGACTAGTAATAGTAATGTACGCACGTACATAATTTGAACTTAGTGACAAGGGCTGTAAGTGCCACACAAATCCCCCGTTTCTCAGAACAAAGGTTCTGCCGAACAGGCGTTGGGTGCTCTTATCCTTATTGCCTTGGCAACTGTTGGGGCAATGCGGTCTGTTGTTATAGGTTCGGCAATGCGTTCAGCTTTTGTGCCAGAACCGTAGATTATCAATGGAAATTGTATGAACGAAGCCCTTACAAGTTGGTCGTCCAGATTGTCTTCGTTAACCAGGTGCCATCCCGGAGCCACCTCTATGAGAATGTCTCCGTTGCGCTCCAAATTGAAGCCGTTGCGTATCTTTCTTGTTTCGGGCGGTGTGCTTGACAGCAGTTGCAGCGATGTGTGTACGTTCCTTACTCCGGAAATGAGTGAAAGAAACTCCTGTGCACGCTCGCAAGCCTCTGCGAAGCTCACCTTTTTCTGCTCGAATATCTTGTGGTTCAGGTATATTTGCGCACCAAAACAGGCTTCGACATACTGTCCTTGCCCCCAAAGCCCGCCCATATACATGTTGAGCAGGTTGGCTATGCGGTTGATATAGAATGTTCCGGTTGGTATCCGAAACTTAGCGTAGTCGGTATTTTCCTCGTCGCTGTAGCCTGTTCCCGTTATGAAAAACAGCACATTTTCGCCGCCGACGTTCTTTTCCACCGTGTCAATCAGACGTCCTATCTCGACATCAAGTCTGACATAAGTGTCCTGAAGCTCCATCTGACACTCGTTCACGGTCAGATGGTCAAAGTTACCGGCATAATATGTGAGGTTCAGAAGGTCTGTTGTACCGTCAAGTCCCATGCCGCAGTTGTTGACGCATTGCACGGCCATGTCGGTGATGTCGGCGTTTATGAGAGCACTTGTCTTGTATTGGCGGAAACGCCTTGCCCCGCTGAATTTATGTGAGAACGGCTTTTGCATACCGCCGTTCATAAAATAGCTGAAATTGCCCGACAGTTCCGAAAGTGGGGTCCACACCTTTTCCTCTATCTTCTTGGCGGTAGAGCTTATTCCGTTGTAGGCTGACAACCAAGTAGGCAGAGCTTTGAAGTAGTATTGCGACGAACACCAGTTGCCGTTGTTGTCGTCTATCCATAGTGCGCCGTTGGCTGCGTGTCCTGCCGACAGCACCGCCGCATCGCGGAATGGGGCTATAGCGTAGACGATGGCCTTGCCGTTGGTGGTGGCTTTCAGTTCGTCGCCTACCGATGATGTGCTTAGATTGTGTGGCGATGAAGCTTCGTTGGTCTGGAGACCGGGATATTTCTTGTCGTCAATACAGTAAACGGGACGAAGAGTCTCTTTGTCCAGCCATTGTGCACCTGATATGGTGTTGTAGTATGGAGTTGTGCCTGTGACAACCGCCGCTACAGCAGAGGCCCTGTCTATCGGCGAAAACGGATAGGACACATTTGTATAAACAAGTCCTTGGTCCAGCAGCCGCTTGAAACCGTTGTCGGTGTAAAGTGGTGCGAATGCCTCGAGGTAGTCTGTGCGCAGTTGGTCTATGGTGATGCTTACCACGAGGCGCGGAGCCGACTTGATGGCTTGCGCTCCGGCGGTTGTCGTCACCGTTAGTGCCGAAAGCAGTATCAAAGGGATGTATCTGTGCTTCATTGGCTGATTCTTTCTTTTTAGACCTTTCTGCGGTTACTCTTTTGTATGGATGTGCGGTTTGCGCACAAGTGCATCGCGCATCTACACAGCAAACACAATGCCACAATTATCAACCCCTCGGCATAATCTTGCAAGAAAGCCCCTGCGAAGAACAAAAGGATGAGTACGGTTTCTGTACGCCACCATGCTTGTGCCTTGCCTTTCAGCGTCTTATACAGAAACGCCAGGGGTAGGGGATTGAGCAAAAGTATTTGCAGATTCGTGCTCGTGGTCGGGTGCTCGGAGAACAGCAGGGCGGTTATTATTATTCCCGAAATGCCTTGCGCCAACATGAGCAGAGCATCATAGATGCGCATCACCTTGCGTTTCTTCAACTCTATTGTACATACGAGCAACGTGATGGTCAACAGAACTAAAGCACATCCCGTCGGCGACAGGGGAAACTCTTTTTCTACCGTTTGCTTTCCTCCCTCTGTCACGATGCGTGTGGCGGCTACTGCCGGCCGCACTTTGCCGTCTGGAGACACAAACTGGGCTTTGTCCAGGTCCTTCATCAGTCTTTCCGGCAAAAACTGTTGCTCGCGCCACGAGGTCGGTTTGTCTGCTTTGAAGCCGAGGCAAAGGTCGTTGCCCAAAGCTGCCCAGGGGTGTTGTGCGGTATAGGAGTGAACCATCTCGCGGTATGAATGGCCGTTGTTGTCTTTGCTGTCGTCCTTTCCGTAGTCCACTCTGCCGTTCACGTTGCGTTCAATCATGTCGCGCGCCCTCGTGGTGCAGTTGTCGTAGAAGTAATTGTAGCGGTAAACGCGGTTTTGCGGCAGATAATTTTCCTCCAGAGCGGCAATCATTCGTTGTTTTTCCTCGCCGTCAAGGTTGAGAACCTGCTCGGTCACACGGCACTTCATGCGGATGTATTCCTGACGGAAGTATTCCATGGGCATTACTGCCAGTTCATAATCGGTCAGTCCGAACAGGAATTTAAGAACGAAAAAGGAAGTCTTGAAGTTGAAGACGCCGTAGTTGAAAGCCCAGTCTTCACCGGTTTTGAGGTCGTGCAACCGTAGTGCCGTGTGGCCGTAGAGGCCGTAGATTCTCTGGTTTGGCGTGCACGTAAGCAGACTCAGCTCAATCGAGTCGTTTTCAGTTTGGGCTTGAGCCGGCACAACAACAAAAGCCGCCATCATGATTATGACGGTGGCCAGCAGCAATTGTTTGGCTTTGTCTGCTACGTGTTTCACGTTTGCAAAAGTACTCATTTTTTTTCAGATACCTTTTGCCTCGTGCGTTTTTTTGCTCCTTGTGGCTTGTTAGCCAACGTATTGCTTGAAAAAGAAGAGCGTGTGGCGGTTGCAACGGACAGTACCCTGTGTTGCAATAGGCGGGGGCGTGTTGCTACAGGCTGCACTCTATGCGGAAAATGAAATACGGGAGGAAACTGTTTTGTTTCTCTCCCGTATTGCTTTGTGGGCTACGTGATTGTGTCACTTCGCTTAAGGCTTTTTATAGACCCAACTTCTTGCGTATGTCCTTTGGAATGGCGTTCTTGTTCACCATGAAGTCTATGGTCTTGTAGGCTATGAATGCCTTCGTCATGTACCATGTGCCTTTGTAGTCGCCGTATTCGCCCCAAGAGTTCTTCACCATGTAGTACTCCTTGCCATTCTGGTCCTTGGCTATTCCGTAGAGGTGCATGCCATGGTCGTCGGTAGTCTCCCAGTTGTCGTAAGCCTCCTGGCGCATTTCCTGTGTAGGGACGATTTCAGGAGCGTTCACGCCGAGCGAATCGAACTTCTCTGTCTTCTCGTTCTTGGTCAGTCTCAGCCAGCGTGCTGCGTCGCTTCCGGCCAGTCCCTGCACCTTTTTGGTGTCGTATGCCACGCCCAGTCCCTTTCTTGTGAAACCGTCTTCCGACACATCTCCGCCCCACATCACGGTGTAGCCTTCGTTTATGGCGTTGTCTATGATGCGAATCATGTCGTCCATGGGCACGTTGTAGCTCTGTCCTTGACGCCAGTTATCCTGCACCTCCACGGCAAATGGCTTCCAGAACGGGTGGTGAGTGAAGCTGGTTATGCTCACATAGTCGTCGAAATCAAGTCCGAGGCTTGCTGCAAAGCTCTTCGGAGTGTAGGTTTTTCCCTCATATTTGAAACTCTCCGGGCACTTGCCGAGGTAGGCGTCGAGAATGCCCTGAAGTCCGTTTTTCCATGATGGCGACAGCTTCTTCTGCTCGCTCTTGGCTATTGCCTCCACATAGGGAGTCATAACGGCGAAAAACTCGTTGAAGTTGTTGAGCGAGTCGCCCTGGAGCTTGCCGGCTGCGGGCATGGCGTCTTCTGGACAGATGCCGTAGTTCTTCAGACAGTAGAGTGGGTCTTCAGCTGATCCGCCTTGCGAGAACGACACGTCGCCGTGCATTCTTACTGCCATTATGGCGCGGTCCATATAGGTCTTGTTGGCCACAAAAGCCTCGCAGAGGTCGTATGTCTTGCCCGATTTCTTGAGTATTTCGCTCTCAAAGAACGACAGCGTCGAGTAGTCCCAGCACGTGCCGCTGCGGTTTTGGTCTTTGATGCTTGTGATGGGGTTGGTCTTGACTGTCGTGAACACGGGTTTGTTCTTGTTCACCGAGTCTTGCTTTTCTGCGGCATTGGCCGTCATGGCCATCATCGCCGCGAGCGATAAAACTGTGAGTCTGTTCATTTTAGTTTGTTTTGTTGTATTGTTTCTTATTGTTTGTCCGGTTGTGTTTCCTGTTGTTTTCTCAGCTGTTTTCCATGAAAGCTTCCACGTCTGCCGGATGATACGGTATGCGCTTGTGGCCGAGGAATCGGCATCCGTCCTTGGTGATGAGCAGGTCGTCTTCTATGCGTATGCCTCCAAAGTCCTTGTAGGTTTCGAGCAAGTCGAAGTTGATGTACTCCTTGCAATGGCCGGAAGCCTTCCAGTCGTCGATGAGTGCCGGTATGAAGTATATTCCCGGTTCGTCTGTCACAACGAAACCTTCCTCCAGTCGGCGTCCCATGCGCAGACAGTTTGTGCCGAACTGTGTTGACGGACGTGTCTCTTCGTCAAATCCGACGAAGGTCTGGCCGATGCTCTCCATGTCGTGAACGTCCATTCCCATCATGTGTCCCAGTCCGTGAGGCAGGAACATGGCGTGTGCTCCTGCCCTGACAGCCTCTTCCGTGTCGCCTTTCATCAGTCCCAGCTCTTTCAGCCGGTCGGTCATCAGTCGGCAGATGTCCATGTGTACGTCGTACCAGCGCACTCCGGGTTTTGCCACCTTAAGGGCGTGGTCGTGGCAAGCCTCCACTATGCTGTAGATTTCAAGTTGCCGCTGCGAGAACTTTCCGCTCACGGGATAAGTGCGCGTGTTGTCTGAACAGTAGTCGTCCAGTTCGCATCCTGCGTCGCACAGGGCCAACCGTCCGCTCTCGAGTTTTGCGTCGCTTGGGCACCCATGCATTATCTCGCCGTGCTGGGTGAATATGGTGGGGAAACTGACCATAAGCGACAGAGAGTTGGCCACTCCGTCCACATTTCCGCCGATGAAGTGTTCCGCCACTCCGGGTTTTGTCAGACGCATGGCCGTTGTGTGCATCTCATATCCTATGTCGCAAGCGCGGTCTATTGCGTCTATCTCCTGCTGTTCCTTGGTGGAGCGCATCTTAACCACGGCCTTTATCAGCTCCAGCGAGGCTGCCTCGCGCTGCTGGCTTGGATGTATGCCGAGCAGGTCCATTATCTGTATCATCGTGTCGTGGCGGTACGGCGGCAGGAAATGTATTGTCCTGTTGGCAGCCTTTGCTGCGTCGCATATCCGCTTCAGTTCCTTCATGGGTGCAGAATTGGCCACTCCCACGGATGCGGCCATGTCGCTCACGCTGTCAACTGAGCCAAACCACACGATGTCCTCGATGTCAATATCGTCGCCAATTAACGTTTCCTTGTTCTCGTCGATGTCTATCACGCCCACAAGGCCGTCGCGCTTGCGTCCGAAATAGTAGGTGAAGGAGGAGTCTTGGCGGAACGGGTGGTATCCGTTTGCCGGGCAGTTTGCCGGCGAGTAGTTGTTTCCAAACAGTATTACGACGCCGTTCTTTACGAGCTTTTTCAGCTCTGCGCGTCGGCTTACGTAGGTTTCCTTGCTGAACATAAGTTGTCGTTTTTGTTTGTTGTGTTGTCTTTTCGGTCGGCTTCGGGATGCGTTCGGGATGCGTTCGGCCCGTTTGCTGACGGAAGGTTGAGTGCAAAGTTACGCATAATTTGCGGAAACAGATGCAGAAAGGATTGGGATATTATCGGGTGGTGCGGTAATATTCTTTACAGAAGCTGATGAAATGTATTGCCAGGTTGTTGCCCGGTCATTTTGTTGCAAGCCGCCAAAATGTGTCGGACCGTCTTTGCGGTTAAGCCCTTTTCAGCTAACTTTGCAACCACTTATGGAGAATATTCTGGAACAACTGAACGACAGCCAGCGCAGAGCCGTGGAGTATTGCGACGGAGCGCAGCTGGTGATAGCCGGAGCGGGTGCCGGCAAGACGAGGGTGTTGACCTTCAAGGTGGCCTATCTGCTGCAACAAGGCTACCAGCCTTGGAACATCCTTGCGCTGACCTTCACCAACAAGGCGGCGCGGGAGATGAAGGAACGCATAGGCGGAATGGTGGGGCACGACACGGCCAACCGTCTCAGCATGGGCACCTTCCATTCCGTTTTCGCGCGTATTCTCCGCTCAGAGGCTCGTTCCATAGGCTACGAACCCAACTTTACCATATACGACCAGAACGACTCCCGGCAGTTGGTCAAGAACATAATAAAGGAAATGCTGCTTGACGACAAGGCTTACAAGCTCTCAAGCGTGGCCGACCGCATAAGCATGGCCAAGAACAGGCTGCTTCAGCCGCAGGCTTATGCGGCAAGTTCAACAGCCACGTCGACGGACACGTTGCGCAAGATGCCGGCCGTGAAGGACGTGTATGCGCGCTATGCTGAACGCTGCCGGCTGGCCAACGCCATGGACTTCGACGATTTGCTCCTCAACACCTATCTGCTCTTCCTGCAGCACGACGACATAAGGCGCAAGTATGTGGATATTTTCCAATACGTGCTTGTGGACGAGTATCAGGACACCAACTATGCGCAGCAGCAAATACTCCTCCAGCTGACCAAGGACAGGCAGCGAGTGTGTGCGGTTGGAGATGATGCGCAAAGCATCTATAGTTTTCGTGGAGCCAATATAGATAACATACTGGATTTCAACGCTTGCTATAATGACGCTAAACTGTTTAAACTGGAGCGCAACTACCGTTCCACACAGTTGATAGTGCAGGCTGCAAACAGTTTGATAAAGCACAACGCTCGGCAGATACCCAAGGAGAGTTACAGCGAAAACGAATACGGCGACAAGCTCATACTGAAGCCTGCCTACAGCGACAGGGAGGAGGCTCTCATCGTGTGCAACGACATAAAGGCCATAAAGCGCAGAGACAAGTGCGGCTACGGCGACTTCGCCATACTCTACCGCACCAATTCACAGAGCCGTTGCTTTGAGGAAAGTCTGCTCAAGGAGGGCATCCCGTATCGTGTCTATGGAGGTTTGAGCTTCTATCAGCGCAAGGAGATAAAGGATGTCGTGGCGTATTTCCGCCTTGTGGCCAATCCCGACGATGAAGAGGCGCTGCGCAGGGTGCTCAACTATCCCAAGCGCGGACTTGGCGACACCACCTTGGGCAAGATAGCCGAAGCCGCTTCGCGCGAAGGAGTCAGTCTTTGGAGCGTCGTCTCGCAGCCGTTGAAGTACGGACTGGCCGTGAGTGGGGCGGCTCAGGGCAAACTTGCGCAGTTCCGTCAGATGGTTGACGGCTGGAGGTCACGCCTGAAGAGCGACGACGCGCTGGTTCTTGGCAACGACATAATAAGAGAGAGTGGGGTGGGGCGCGAGATTTGCAACGGCAAGACCGACCCCGAAGACCTTGCAAGGCAGGAGAATCTTGACGAATTTCTCGGAGGCCTGCAGGATTTTGTGGAGAGCCATAGGGAGGAGGGAGACGACCACGTTGCCCTGAACGACTTTTTGCAGGAGGTGTCGCTTATGACCGATCTGGACAACGACGGCACAGACGACGGGCAAAAGGTGGCTCTGATGACCATACATAGTGCCAAGGGACTGGAGTTTCCCACGGTGTTTGTCGTAGGCTTGGAGGAAAACATCTTTCCCTCACCCATGTGCTGCGACAATCCGCGGGCGTTGGAGGAGGAACGCCGGCTGCTGTATGTTGCCGTGACCCGGGCGGAGAAACATTGCATACTCACCTGCGCCCAAAACCGTTTCCGCTACGGCCATCTGGAGTTTGGCTCTCCGTCGCGCTTCATCAAGGATTTCGACCCGAACCTGATTCAAGTAACGTCCTCAAAGGGCAGCACAGGCGGTTTCGGCCAGAGGAACTACGACGGAATGCCCCGTTGGCAACAGCAGAATCCGCATCCCGTGGCCACCCAGTTCCGTGCCGACCCAAAGCCGAGGGCTGTGCCGCCGAGAGCAGAAGAGCCGAAGGTGAACCCGTTCAGCGAGACTTTTGAGCGGAAGATACTGAGTGCCGGAGGTCGGTTGCGCCCGGTTTCGTCGGTTCGAATGCAGAGTCCGTCTGCTGTGGCGGGCAAAGGCGGTGGTGCCGGCTGTAGTGTATGTGTGGGCAACCGGGTGGAGCATCCGCGTTTCGGCATAGGAGAGGTGATTGGCATAGACGGAGAGGGCGAGAGCTGCAAGGCCATAATACGCTTTGAAAACATCGGCGAGAAGCGGCTGCTGCTCAAGTTTGCTCCCCTCAAGGTAATGCGGTCATAGCCACGGCGAAATCTGTGGGCGGGCTGCTTTTCCGTAAAATTATGCCGTTTTTTCTTCCCGTTTACACTTTTTTTGGTATCTTTGCGTGCCTTACAATATGTAATACCTTATTATTGACGATATGGAAAATTTAGTTCCTACTTGCATTTTAGAGGCAAGTTGGGAGGTTTGCAACAAGGTCGGGGGAATATACACAGTACTCTCTACACGCGCAAAGACTATGCAAGGTCTGCTGCACGACAAGGTCATATTCATCGGACCCGACTGTTGGAACGATGCGGACTGCCCGTATTTCCGTGAAGATGAGGCTTTGCTTTCCGATTGGAAGGCCAAGGCCGCAGAAGAAGGACTGCGATTGAAAATCGGACGCTGGACAGTTCCGGGCGAGCCGATAGCGGTTCTTGTTGATTTCAAGCCTTTTTTCGAGCAGAAGAATGAGATTTACACCTGGTTCTGGGAGCATTATCGTGTAGACAGTCTTCATGCCTACGGCGACTATGACGAGGCTTCCATGTTCTCGTATGCTGCCGGAAGGGTGGTGGAGAGCTACTATAAGAATAATGTGCCGGCCGACGGGCGCGTGGTGTTTCAGGCTCACGAGTGGATGACCGGTCTTGGCATGCTCTATGTCAACGCCAAAGTTCCGCAGATTGGCACCATATTCACCACCCATGCCACAAGCATCGGCCGCAGCATAGCCGGAAACCAGAAACCGCTGTACGACTATCTGTTCGCTTACAACGGCGACCAGATGGCCGGAGAGCTGAACATGCAGAGCAAGCACTCGGTTGAGAAGCAGACCGCGGCCTTTGCCGACTGTTTCACTACGGTTAGCGACATAACGGCCAACGAGTGTCTCGAACTGCTCGACAAGAAGGTGGACGTGGTGCTGCCCAACGGCTTCGACAACAGCTTCGTTCCCTCGCCGCGGGCGTTCGGCGCAAGGCGCAAAGCCGCACGCAAGCGTCTGCTTGACGTGGCCAACGCTCTCCTTGGCGAAAGCCTTGACGACGACACGCTTATAGCTTCTACCAGCGGACGCTACGAATTCCGCAACAAGGGAGTGGATGTCTACATAGAGGCTATGAACCGTCTGCTCCGCGACCGCAACTTGAAGAAGAAGGTGGTGGCCTTCATCGAAGTGCCCGGTTGGGTTGGCGAGCCGCGCAAGGACTTGGTGGACCGTCTGGCAAGCGGCGAGAGCTACGACACTCCGCTCAACGTCCCCATGATAACCCATTGGCTGCACGAAATGAGCCACGACAACGTGCTGGACATGCTGAAGTTCTGTGACATGCAGAACCGCAAGGAGGACATGGTGAAGCTGATATTCATTCCGTGCTACCTTGACGGCAAAGACGGAGTGCTCAACATGCACTACTACGACCTCGTCATCGGCAACGACCTCAGCATCTATCCCTCCTACTATGAGCCTTGGGGCTACACTCCGCTCGAGTCGATAGCCTTCAGCGTGCCGTGCATAACCACAGACCTGGCCGGGTTCGGACTGTGGGCCAACAAGGAGATTGGCCATCAGGGCGAGATAACCGACGGAGTGAAGGTCATACACCGCACAGACTATAACTATTCGGAGGTGGCAGACACGATCAAGGACACCGTGGCCGAGTATTCCGCCTTGAGTCCTGCCGCAGCAAAGAAGGCAAGAGCCAACGCCGCAGCCCTGTCGAAGAAGGCCCTGTGGAGCGAGTTCATAGAATACTACCGCCAAGCCTATGCCGTGGCGTTGGGCAAGGCCGAACTGCGCAAAGAGAACCAACTGGACAAATAGAACAAACAGAATTTTTTAATAAAGCCATCAATAATAACCATTATCAACAATATGAAAATCAAAGCAGATTATGTTAACTCTCCTCAATGGAAGGAAGTGACAGTCAAATCGAGTCTTCCCGAGCAGCTGAAGTGCTTGGACGAGATGGCTCACAACATGTGGTGGGCATGGAACTATGAAGCACGCGATTTGTTCCGTGACCTCAACCCAGAGCTGTACACGGAAGTGAAGCATAACCCCGTATTGCTGCTCGAAAGGTTGAGCTATGAGCGCAAGGAAGACATCGTCAAGGACAAGGTTCTCATGCAGCGCATCAAGAAGGTCTACGGACTCTTCACAGACTACATGAGCGCAAAGCCCGACAGCAAACGTCCCTCTGTGGCCTACTTCTGCATGGAGTTCGGACTGAACCAGGTGCTTAAGATTTACTCCGGCGGTCTCGGAATACTTGCCGGCGACTATCTGAAAGAAGCGTCTGACAGCAACGTGGACATGTGCGCCGTGGGCTTCCTCTATCGCTACGGCTACTTCACACAGTCGCTCAGCATGGACGGACAGCAGATTGCCAACTATGAGGCTCAGAGCTTCAACAGTCTGCCCATAGAGCGACAGCTTGACGAAAACGGCAACCAGATGGTGGTTGACGTGCCCTACAACAACTATATGGTTCACGCCCTGGTTTGGCGTGTAAACGTAGGCCGCATCAAGCTCTACCTGCTTGACTCCGACAACGAAATGAACTCCGAGTTTGACCGTCCCATAACCCACTCCCTCTACGGAGGCGACTGGGAAAACCGACTCAAGCAGGAGATACTGCTCGGCATAGGAGGTGTGCTGACTCTGAAGAAGCTCGGCATAACCAAGGACATCTACCATTGCAACGAAGGCCACGCAGCCCTCTGCAACCTGCAGCGTCTGTGCGACTATATTGACGGCGGACTTTCGTTCACCGAAGCCCTCGAGCTGGTGCGCGCATCAGGTCTCTACACCGTGCACACTCCCGTTCCTGCCGGCCACGACTACTTCGACGAGGGTCTCTTCGGCAAGTACATGGGCGGCTATCCCGCCAAGCTGGGCATCTCCTGGGACGAGTTCATCGGCATGGGACGCACCAATCCCGACGACCATTCGGAGAAGTTCTGCATGTCCACCTTTGCCTGCAACACCTGCCAGGAAGTCAACGGCGTGAGCAAGCTCCACGGATGGGTGAGCCAGAAGATGTTTGCCCCGATATGGAAGGGCTACTATCCTGAGGAAAACCACGTGGGCTACGTCACCAACGGCGTGCACTTCCCAACATGGGCTGCCACAGAGTGGCGCAAGCTCTACGACAAATACTTCGACAAGAACTTCATGTTCGACCAGAGCAACGAGAACATCTGGGAGGCCATATACAACGTTCCCGACAGCGAAATCTGGGAAACAAGGATGGCACTCAAGAACAAGCTCGTGCAGTACATACGCGAGCAGTTCACGGAAAAGTGGCTCAAGAACCAGGGCGACCCCTCGCGCGTGGTGTCGCTGCTTGAGAACATCACGCCCAACGCCCTCACCATAGGCTTCTGCCGCCGCTTCGCCACCTACAAGCGTGCGCACCTGCTCTTCACCGACCTTGACCGTCTGTCCAAGATTGTCAACGACCCGGAGCGTCCCGTCAAGTTCCTCTTCTCGGGCAAGGCACACCCCGCCGACGGAGCAGGCCAGGGTCTCATAAAGAAAATCTACGAGATTAGCCAGAGACCGGAGTTCCTCGGCAAGATCATCTTCCTTGAGGACTACGACATACAGCTTGCACGCCGCCTCGTGTCGGGTGTGGACATCTGGATGAACACTCCCACACGTCCGCTGGAGGCTTCCGGAACATCAGGCGAAAAGGCCGAGATGAACGGAGTGGTCAACCTTTCCGTGCTCGACGGATGGTGGCTCGAGGGCTACCGCGAGGGTGCCGGCTGGGCTTTGACCGAGAAGCGCACCTACCAGAACCAGGGCTATCAGGACCAGCTTGACGCCGCCACGATTTACGGCCTCTTGGAGAACGAAATCATACCGCTCTACTACGACAAGAACGAGGATGGCTACAGCGAGGGCTGGATAAAGGTGATAAAGAACTCCATCGCGCGCATCGCTCCCCACTACACCATGAAGCGTCAGCTGGACGACTACTACTCCAAGTTCTACGGCAAGCAGGCTGAACGCTTCAAGGCTCTTTCGGCCAACGACAACCGTCTGGCAAAGGACATTGCCCGCTGGAAGGAGACCGTGGCAGAGCGTTGGGACAGCGTGTCGGTAGTTTCTTCCGAATGGGACATTCCAGACTCGGGAGCCGTAATCGGCCGCGAGTACAACGTGAAGTATGTCATAAACGAGCAGGGACTTGACGATGCCGTCGGCCTTGAAATGGTCAACCTCAAGGTGTCTAAGGACGGCGAGGAGAGCGTGTTCAGCGTGTTCCCGCTGGAGGTTACAGGCCACGAGGGCAACAACTACACCTTCCAGGGCAAGTATGAGCTGAGCAACGCCGGCACGTTCAAGTGCGCCATACGCATGTATCCTAAGAATGTCAATCTGCCTCACCGTCAGGACTTCTGCTACGTGCGTTGGATAGAAATGCCATCGCTGTAATTGAACTGACAGCCCAAGGCGCATCGGCAAGACCGCTCTTGTGCCTTGGCTAAAACATAACGAAAGCGGCGCAGGGAATGCCACACATGTGGATTTTCCCTGCGCCTTTTTTATGGCCATTTGCGCACGAATGGCACGTCTGTGCTTTTGGATGATGTCTGCCGGTGGAAACCAGAAGCTGACCTCGGGCCGCTCGGTTTTCTCCTTGTTAGCCCCCTTGGTCTTCATCTGCCGCTGCCAGTCCACGAGTTTCTTGAACTCTATCTCGTCGTGCTGACGGAACGAGCGCATTATTGCCTCTACGAGATGCCCCAACTGCGCCTTACCTATGCCCGAAGGGCCTATCAGATGCCCCATTTGCCCGCACATCTCGTAATATTTGTTGTCCGAGTACATAAATTTTGTATCAGTGAGATGAGCGGAAAGTGCGGGTATTGCCATCGGAATGAGCACTTCCTGCATGTCTTTTGAGGCCTGTGAGAGGGCTATTTTGACGAATTCTGTACCCCTGCCGGTCTTCGGCATCTCTGGGGCGGTCTTGCTGAATATATTGTAAGTCATTGCCTTTTAGAGAATTGTATGATTTTATCAGTTGATTTATTTGTCCTAAATCTCAAATCTCAGTATCTCAGTTGTTTTTAATAGGTACCCCCATTCTTCGTCTCTCTATTATATATTATATATAACTAATTAATTATTAATAAGTTATAAGTATATAAA
>CAVAQY010000042.1:0-23910 GCA_963590865.1 Bacteroidaceae bacterium
AGAGCACGACCTTGCCAAGGTCGGGGTCGCGGGTTCGAGTCCCGTTTTCCGCTCTCATTTTGAACAAAAAGAGACTGAAAGGAAGGCCTTTTAGTTATGCCCAGGTGGCGGAATTGGTAGACGCGCACGTTTCAGGTGCGTGTGCCGCGAGGCGTGCAGGTTCGAGTCCTGTTCTGGGCACTCTTTTTATTCAAACGGTATTTATGTTTGGAGAGGTGGCGGAATTGGTAGACGCGCTACTTTGAGGGGGTAGTGAAAATTGCTTCGTGGGAGTTCGAGTCTCCTCCTCTTCACATAAATTCATTTGTTGGCGGAAATAGCTCAGTTGGTAGAGCACGACCTTGCCAAGGTCGGGGTCGCGGGTTCGAGTCCCGTTTTCCGCTCTTTTTATTCCCCCTCGCATTTCTCAAGAAAAACAACAGTCCAAATGAATTTGTATTTAAGATACTTCGATAAGGAAACCTTAGTAACCAATGTTGACGATGCCATTTCCTTTCTGGAAAGCATAGACGAGATTTCGATGAACCCCATGCTTGAATCTGACATCCGCGAGTATGCCGCAAGCAACGTGTATTATCCCAAGCGATACAAGATACGTCCGAGGGTTTATTTTATCATCATAAAGACCGAAGCCCCCACCATGCTTGACTTCAAGGAGAAGCGTGCGCTGCACAGCAACCCTGGAGGCAACAACAGCGAAAAGTCTCTTTCGCCGGCGATGGCGCAGCTCAACGAGGACCAGCCGGGTTGGTATGAGGGAACAATGGACTTCAAACGCGTGCTGATGGTACCTGGTACGGGCAAGTTCCAGTATCGCGACACCCACTTCGTAGCCCGTTGCAAGGCTGTTTCAGGCATCGACTGCTACAACAGGATTGTGGAGCACCTGCGCCAAAGGGTGGACAACCGCAGCCAGTTCCCGTCGGTAAAAGGCAAGAACTTCCGTTTCAAATTCCTCGGACTGTGCAAATAACGGGTGCAAAGCAGTCCGGCGCATGGGCGTAAGCCTATACCTTATACAGACAATCAGCAACCTAACCTAAAGAGAATACTCCATGAATAAAGTTATGCTCATAGGAAACGTGGGCAAGGAACCCGAAGTGAGGTATGTTGACCGCGGAGTGGCCGTAGCCCGGCTGTCGCTGGCCACAACCGAGCGCGGATATACTCTGCAAAACGGAACACAAGTGCCCGACCACACCGACTGGCACAATGTAGTATTGTGGCGTAAGCTTGCGGAGGTTGTGGAAAAGTACGTCCACAAGGGCGACAAGCTGTACATCGAGGGACGCATACGCTACACAACCTACAACAACAAACAGGGAGTGAGGCAAAGCGTAACGGAGATTTGGGCGGACAACATGGAAATGCTCACGCCGAAAATATCGTCGGCAAACACGCCCAACAACGACGTACAAAAGCAAAACACGTCTTCCACAATGCCGCAGTCTGTTGGCGACGGAGTGAAAGACGCTCCATTCTAAAGGGCGGTTCTATAAATTACCGCCGTATAAACAATAGCATATTATGAGTTACGTTTTGCCATCCTGCGGTCTCTTTTTTGTCCAATTTGTCTGTTCGCTCAGTCGTATAGCCCACTATACTCTTTCGCTTGCAAACAAATTGTTACCAAAAATAGAACCACAATCTGGCAAAGTTAATTTATAGAACCACCCTAAACCAAAGTCTCACAAAAATTGTCACCGATAGATTTCAATAGCCTTTTTGCAGGAGTGCATTTCATTGCACCTTCGCTTGGAGTTGCCCTCACGGGAATACTCGCCTGTCTACTACTTGTCGCCTCCGGATTTGCTTCAGGTTCCGAGATTGCCATCTTTTCGTTGTCGCCGAACGACCTCAACGAACTGGACGAGGAGAAGTCAGACTGTGACAAAAAGATAAAATTCCTCAGGGAAGACTCTGAAAGGACGTTGGCCACCATCCTCATAACCAACAATCTGGTCAACGTAACCATAATAATGCTGTTCAACAAGTTCTTTGAGCACACCATAGACTTCGGCGATGCCTATTGGCTGAGGTTCATCTGCCTGACGGTAGTGCTCACGTTCCTGCTGCTGCTTTTCGGAGAAATCATGCCTAAACTGTATTGCGCACAACGCCAGTTGTCGTTCTGCCGCAAGACCGTAGGCGGAATACTCTTCTGCCGCAAGCTCTTTTATCCGCTAAGTTCAATACTGCTGCGCACGGGAGTGCTGGTTGAAAAGGTTGTCAAGAAGGAAAACCACGTGCTGAGTGCCGACGATCTGGAACAGGCACTTGAGCTAACCGACAAGTCGGCCATAAAAGAAGAGAAGAACATTCTTGAAGGCATTGTCCATTTTGGCGACGAAACGGTGAAGGAGATAATGACAAGCCGTCAGGACGTCGTGGACATTGACTTCGGCTCGCCCTTTCCCGAAGTGATAAAGTGCATTGTTGAAAACAAATACTCCAGAGTGCCGGTGTATCAGGGCACGATGGACAACATACGTGGCATTCTCTACATTAAAGACCTGTTGCCGCATCTCGGCAAACCGTCAAATTTCCGTTGGCAATCTCTGATACGACCTCCGTATTTTGTTCCTGAAACCAAGAAAATAGACGACCTTCTGCGGGAATTTCAGCAGAACAAGGTGCACATAGCCATAGTCGTTGACGAGTTTGGCGGCACGAGCGGCATTGTGACGCTTGAGGACATACTCGAAGAAATTGTAGGCGAAATCAACGATGAGTATGACGATGACGAGAAGAGCTACATACGCATTAACGACAATACGTACATTTTTGAGGGGAAGACACTTATAAGCGATTTCTGCAAGATTGCCGATGCCGCACTTGACACCTTCAACGAAATAGAGGGTGACGCCGACACCTTGGCAGGACTGATACTCGAGATAAAGGGCGATTTCCCGAAGCTGCACGAAAAGATAACGTTTGAGAAGTTCACATTTGAGATAGTCAATATGGACGAAAGGCGCATATCGAAAATCAAAGTGACGATTGGCGCGCAGCAAAACGGTCACGGCGACGGCAAAGAAACGATATAAATAATTGTACGCAGCCTTTGCCGCTTCTCTATAAAACTGTAAATTTGCGGAAATTTTTTCGACGTTATGTACACATTCATTGCCAGTTTAATATGTCTCGTCTTGGGATATGTTGTCTATGGAAGGGTTGTTGAGCGCATCATGCAGCCCGATGCAAACAGAAAAACACCTTGCTACGCCGTGCAGGACGGGGTTGACTACACTCCGATGCCCACGTGGAAAGTCTTCATAATACAGTTCCTTAACATTGCCGGTACAGGTCCTATATTCGGAACCATACAAGGTTTGCTGTTTGGACCGGCCGCCTATTTTTGGATAGTGTTGGGCTGCATCTTCGGAGGAGCCACCCATGACTACATGGCGGCCATGATTTCGCTGAAGCGCAACGGAGCTTCCCTGCCCGAAATAGTAGGTGACGAGATGGGCAGCTTGGCGCGCAACGCACAACGGTATCTTGCCTTGCTGCTTATGATACTTGTGGTGGCGGTATTCGTAAAGACCCCTGCCGTGCTGCTCGCCAACTATACCGACAGCATCATGGACAACAGCTATATGGTTTGGGTAGTGATAATATTCCTCTACTACCTCATTGCCGCAACATTGCCCATCGGACAGGTCATCGGAAAGATCTATCCGTTCTTTGGAATGGTGCTGATTTTCATGGCTCTCTGCGTGCTTGTGTGTACGTTCCTGCACCTCGGCGCACCCATACCGGAGATTACCGACGCTTTTGAAAACCACTATCCCGGCGGAAGCCTGCCTGTATTCCCCTGCATGTGCATCAGTATAGCTTGTGGAGCGGTAAGCGGTTTCCATGCAACGCAAAGCCCAATGATGGCACGCTGCATAAAGAACGAGCGTTATGGCCGTCGTGTGTTCTATGGAGCCATGATTACCGAAGGCCTGATTGCGCTTGTCTGGTGCGCAGCTACTCTTCAGTTCACCAACGAGCTTGATGTTCCGGGCAACACTCCCTATGAAAAGATTTACAACGCCATGCTTGACGGTCATGGAAGCATCAATCCCGCAATTTTGGTCAACCGCATCTGTGAGAGCTGGCTCGGCACGTTCGGAGCCGTATTGGCTGTACTGGGCATAGTCATCGCCCCTATAACTACCGGCGACACGGCTCTGCGTTGCGCACGCCTTATACTGGCCGATATGTTCAAGATAAAGCAGGACAAGGTGATGAAGCGAGTGCTTGTCTGCATGCCTATTTTTGTAATCAGCGTCATCCTTCTGTTTGTCAAGTTTGATGTTCTGTGGCGTTATTTCGCTTGGTTCAACCAGACATTCTCCATATTCACGTTCTTCACAATATCCATCTATCTGGCCAAGCTCCACAAGCCATACTACATAACCCTCCTGCCAGGAATGTTCATGGTGGCGGTTTGCGTGTGCTACATCTGCGTTGACCAGTACAGTTTGAACCTCGACTGGAACTTGTCGTATGTCATAAGCTTCGTTTGCGCCCTGCTTACCGGTGCGTGGTTCATGGTGTGGAAGAATGCGTATCTTAAAAACCAACCGCGATAAGACCCCGTTTCACCACAATATTCCAAACGATGTCTACAACAAAACTGCGCTTTGCGCCGATATTTTCGGTTTTTTTCCTGGCTGTTGCAGCCGCTTTCTGGGTGTCATGCAGCGGCGATGACGACAGGGAGATTGCCTTTACCACGGTTGATGTGGCAAAGAACGTTCCGCTTACAGGCGACAAAAACTCTCCCAAGTGTACGGTCAACCTGAAGGTTGCGTATGCAAGTGACGGCAAAGACAGTTGCTCCGGCAAGATAAACGCCACACTTTGCCACGAGCTGTTCGGCTGTGACGGCAACGATGTGCCCAAGGCAGTAAGGGCGTTTGTCGACAGTTATGCCGACATCTACAAGAGTAGCATGGCGAAATTCTACGCCGCAGACCGCACGGACAGCCGGAAAAGGTCGTGGTACGAGTACCGTTACGACATGGAGACCGGCGTTGAAAGCGGACGGAAAGGCATCGTTGTATATACTGCAAAGCTCGATTACAACGAGGGAGGGGCGCACGGGATAAGCCAGACGATAACGCTTAACTTCGACAAAACTACAGGGCGTTGCCTGCATCTTGGCGACATTTTCGTGCAGGGAGCGGAGAAGCGGCTTGCCGAAATACTACAGGACAAACTTGAAGCGGCCGTCGGCGCAGCAGATTTGAACGAGTTGAAGGATAAAGGCTATCTGAACGTCACCGACATGTATGCGCCGCAGAATTTCATTCTCGGCAAGAGCGAAATCACATTCATATACAACATCTACGAGATTGCACCCTACGAGCAGGGCATCACAAAACTTTCAGTCAGCTATTCCGACTTGGAAGACTTGCTGACAAAGGACTTCAACGACTGAACCCAAACATCATTCCCATCATGGAACACATAACAGGATATTTTCCCGAACTCACGGAAAAGCAGCGCGGACAGTTTGCCGCCCTGTACAGTCTCTATTCCGACTGGAACGCCAAAATAAACGTCATTTCCCGTAAGGACATAGATAATCTCTATGAGCACCACGTGCTCCATTCGCTTGCAATAGCCAAATCCATAACGTTCCGTCCCGGCACCAGCATACTCGATTTCGGCACGGGAGGCGGTTTCCCCGGACTGCCGTTGGCCATATTGTTCCCCGAATGTCGCTTCAAACTCATCGACGGCACAGGCAAAAAAATACTTGTGGCCACGGAAATAGCCAAGGCCATAGGTTTGGAAAACTGCCAGCCCGAGCACTTGCGCGGTGAAGAGGAGAAAGGCAAATACGATTTTGTGGTGAGTCGTGCGGTAATGCCCTTGCCCGACCTTGTCAAAATCGTGCGTAAAAACATCTCGAAAAAGCAGCAGAACTCCATGCCCAACGGCATAATCTGCCTGAAAGGCGGCGATGTGTCGGCCGAAATCCAGCCTTTCAAGAACATCGTGGAGGTGATGCCCATAGAAAACTGGTTCAAGGAAGAGTGGTTCAAGGGCAAGAACGTTATCTATCTGCCGCTTTAGCAAGGTTCAGAAAATAAGTTGCGCAAGTTCACACAGTATTTTTAGGGACTGATGTGGATGCGTTCTACAAACTTGCGCAAGTTATTTTCCAAACATTACTCAAGTCATCTTTCAAACATTATTCAGCCAAACGAAAACCCCGACATTTGCGATGATTGAAATCAAGCGTTTTGTTTGCAATCCCTTCCGGGAAAACTGCTATGTGGCCAACGATGAGACCGGCGAGGCTGTCATTATTGACTGTGGCGCACTTTATGACGAGGAGAAGAGTGCCATAAGAAACCACATAAGCGACAACAACCTGAAGCCCACTCACCTTATTGCCACCCACGGACACATAGACCACAACTTCGGCAACGGCTTCGTGTTCAAGGAATATGGTCTGAAGGTGGAAGTGAACGCAAAAGATCGGCAACTGATGGAGAGTCTGCCGCAACAGGCCATGACCCTTTGCGGCATGACCCTCGACGAGGAACTTCCCCCCGTGGGACTGTATCTGTCAGACAGCGGAACGATAACCTTCGGCCACCATACGTTAAGCATCCTCCACACACCCGGCCACTCGCCCGGCTCTGTGTTTTTTGTCTGTGAAGAAGAAGGACTGGCCTTCTCCGGCGACACGTTGTTCCGCCAGAGCATAGGCCGCACCGACTTTATCCTTGGCAGCATGGACGACATCATGGTCAGCCTGCACGGCAAAGTGGCAAAGCTGCCTTCACAAACCGTTGTACTTCCGGGTCACGGACCGCAAACCACCATTGCCGAAGAGTTGGCTTCCAACCCGTTCCTCAAGTAGCCGCACGGCTTCCGTATTACTTGAGCGTAGTAGGCGCTGCGTCAGGTTCGGTGTCTATGTGCTCGATGGTGCGGCGAGGGCGCCGTACCTCCTTATTTTGCCTTGTGTACAGGGCTTAGGCTCGTTTTTGTTTGCCTTGTTTCCTGTGCTTGTTTTTAGGAGGTACGGCACCCCCGCTCTAAAAAGACGCCAGCTTTAAGTGTTCTGCATATACAGCCGCTTCGAGGCTGTATCCAACATTGTAAGTCATATTCGCTGAACGGTGGTAATTAATACCCCTTCTAAACCTTTTATTGCTAAAAAGTTTCAGCGGACAGCCTCTATTGACAAACATTAGCAAAAGGCGGCTTTTGACTAATTTTTATTATCCGCCATCCAACAGACAATAGCCGTTAAGCCTGATAATCGAATTGTTAAATTGAAACAAATAAACATGACATTCTGACACCATAACAGATTTTGCTCCTATATTTGCACCCGTCTGAAAGACATAAACAACAAAGTACAATAGAGATGAAAAAAATTGCTAATTATCTAATGTCGGCAATCTGCCTCATGTCCATCGCTTTCTCGGTGGCCGCATTCAACAAAGCCGGTGCTGCAACACCGGCAGGACAACCCGTAGACCTGACTTATGCGGCAGACAAGGCTCTGCCGTCGGTCGTTCACATCAAATATGTTCAGAACAGTAAGGTGAAGACCGTTAATGTGGAGAGCGACCCGTTCAGCGACTTCTTCAGCGACCCGTTTGCCGACTTCTTCGGACGCGGCAACGGCGGCACGCGCCAACGCCAGGTGCAGACCCCGAAGCGTACCGCCACAGGCTCGGGCGTAATCATTTCGTCAGACGGATACATCGTCACCAACAACCACGTGGTGGAGGGAGCAGACGAACTCACAGTCACGCTCAACGACAACAAAGAGTTCTCGGCACGCATCGTCGGCACCGACAAGTCCACCGACCTTGCCTTGATAAAGATAGACGGCAAGAACCTGCCCGCAATAGCAATAGCCAGCAGCGACGACGTGAAGGTTGGCGAGTGGGTGCTGGCCATCGGCAATCCTCTGGGACTGAACAATACCGTGACAGCCGGCATCATAAGTGCCAAGGCACGCACACTCGGTGCATCGCAAACGGGCATAGAGTCGTTCATACAGACCGATGCAGCCATTAACGCCGGCAACTCCGGCGGCGCTCTCGTCAACACCAAGGGCGAACTTGTTGGCATCAACGCCATGCTCTACTCCCAGACCGGCTCATACAGCGGCTACGGTTTTGCCATCCCGACAACCATTATGAACAAGGTGGTCGACGACATCAAGAAGTACGGAATGGTGCAGCGCGCCCTTTTAGGCATAACGGGAAGCGACGTGAAAAACTATGTTGACAGCCAAAAAGACCAGGGCAAGGAAATAGACCTCGGCACAATGGAGGGCGTATACGTCAACAGCGTCAACGACGACGGCTCGGCTGCTGCCGCAGGACTGAAGCAAGGCGACGTGATCATAGCCATCGACGGACAGAAAGTGACCAAGATGGCAGAACTGCAGGAGTCCATTGCCAAGAAGAGACCGGGCGACAAGATTGAGATAACCTATCTGCGCGACAAGAAAAAGCACACGGAAACCGTCACTCTGAAGAACGAACAGGGCACTACAAAGATGGTCAAGAACAATGCAGACCTCGACATCCTCGGAGCAAGCTTCCGCGAAGTGACCGACAGCCAGAAGAAACAGCTCGGCATAAACTACGGTCTGGAGGTAATCAAGGTGAACAATGGCAAGCTCAAGGATGCCGCCATCGGCAAGGGCTTCATCATATTGAAGGTGAACGACACCAACATCAAGACTATATCCGACCTTCAGGATGCCGTAAAGGAGGCTTCAACAAGCAAGGAGCCTGTGCTCTACATCAAGGGAACCTATCCCACAGGGCGCGTGAAATACTTCGTCATTCCCCTTGAAGACAACTGATTGACAGACACAACCCGCCGCTGAAACGCCCTCCAAGCAAGGCCGCACAGACCGAAAAAAACGACTGGAAAGCGAAGGCGTACAGAAGAAAAACAACGGCGCAAAGAACAACAAAACAAACGAGTGCGGACTGTTTCTACCCAAGAAGCAGTCCGCACTTGTTTGCGTTAGGCAATGTTCAAAAGCAGAATTTTCCGTGTCTTCCTGGCTTTCCGAAAAAACTTCCCCGAACAATGTCAAGAATTAGAGAATGCTGCGCTTGGGTATAGTAGGCTCTGCGTTCCGTCCAGAACCTTTCCCATCATCTGTACCCTCGTACCCAAAAGCGCAAGCTTCAACCCAAAGCGGGCGGCAGTAAAAGGCTGGCTCACGGACGAGTCAGCCATACGAAGGACGGAGCAATACAGCTTACGCTGAAGGTCTACCGAGATGAGGACGTAAACATCAGCCGAACCATCGGGCTGGAAGCCGAGGCAGCAAGCTCGGCCGTAGCTGAATGGCTTTTGAAAGGAAGTAAATGAGGAGGGAGAAACGACTGAAAAAGCGTTCCAGCGTTCCAGTTGTTCCAGCGTTCCAGTTGTTCCAGTTGTTCCAAAAGACAATTTGAAAACAAAAACCCCTTTTAGAGACTCTATAACTACTTAATAACTAATTAGTTACATATGAATATATAAGAAAGTGAAACTGCAAAAATCTAACTGGAACGCTGGAACGCTCCGCCCCATTCACTTCCTCTAAAAGGTTTATAATCAATAGTTTAACTCTTTTAAGAATATGACAGTAATGAAATACAACCTCAGTAAAACCACCTCTCCGCCCATGCCAAGCCTCGGAAAAGGCACGGAAAGCATACAACTTTTGCTCTCTCAAGTGTCAAAAGGCATGCAACAGCCCGTCGTGCCCTTGCTCTTCCCAATACTCGGAGAGCACGTAAGTGGCGCAGAATTTATGTATCCGGACCAAAGTTGGAAGGAAATGTGCGGAATGAAGGGCCATCTTGTGGCGGACAGCGGTGCCGGAAAGGGGGATTGTGGAACGACTCGGGGAAGCGTGACGGAAGTGCAGGAAAGTCCATCTAAGTGCGGACAAGTACGGGAAAGTGCTGAAATCGCACGAAATCTCACGCCATCGCACACTATCGCACGACCGCTTCCATCGGATGTATTAACTTTGCATTGTGAGAAGAAAAAACATAAATCCCGAACAAATCCCGAAGGCCTCGTGCGCACCGAAGCAATGCCTCATCATAAAACGGACGTAGGAGCATTGGCTCTTTCATTCGGAAAACATTCGGAAAACATGAAGGCAATAGTTCTTTTAGGACAATGTTCTCCTTGGTTTTATGGACAAATGGACTTATCTTTGCACGTAAGTATGAACATGGAATTAAACGACAAGAAGATAGCGGTGCTGCTTTCGGGCGGCGTAGACAGTTCGGTTGTTGTACATGAGCTGGCGCAACAGGGTTTGCACCCCGACTGTTTTTACATAAAGATTGGTCCGGAGGAAGAGGCCGAATGGGACTGTTCGTCGGAGGAAGACCTTGAGATGGCCACGGCGGTTGCTTCGCGCTACGGGTGCAGGCTGGAGGTTGTGGACTGTCACAAGGAGTACTGGGAGCAGGTGACGCGCTACACCATGGACAAGGTGCGTGCCGGACTGACGCCCAACCCTGACGTGATGTGCAACCGGCTGATAAAGTTCGGCGCATTCGACGAGAAGCGCGGCCACGACTACGACCTCATCGCCACCGGCCATTATGCCTGTACGGAGGTGACGGATGGACTAAAGTGGCTCACAACGAGTCCCGACCCGGTGAAAGACCAGACCGACTTTCTTGCCCAGATACACGACTGGCAGCTGCAAAAGGCTCTGTTTCCGATAGGCCACTACATGAAGGGCGAGGTGAGGGCTATAGCCGAGCGCGAGCATCTCGTCAACGCGCGGCGCAAAGACTCGCAGGGCATCTGCTTTCTCGGCAAGATAAACTACAACGAATACATACGCCGGTATCTCGGGGAGCAGCCGGGCGACGTGGTTGAGCTGGAGACAGGCAAGCGTTTGGGCAGACACAGGGGACTGTGGTTTCACACCATAGGGCAGCGTCACGGGCTGGGGTTCGGCGGTGGACCGTGGTATGCGGTCAAGAAGAATGTGGAGGAAAACATACTCTACGTGAGCCGTGGCTATGAGCCGTTGACTGCCTACAAGAAGGATTTTCCCATACAGGCGTTCCATTTCCTTACCGTAAACGAGCTGCCGACCGACGTGACGTTCAAGATAAGGCACACGCCGGAGTTTCACAAGGCCACGCTTGAGCGCACCTCCGACGGCTGCTACACGGTGCATTCAGACGAACTCATACAGGGCGTTGCGCCCGGACAGTTCTGTGTGGTTTATGACTCTGACCACCACCGCTGCTTCGGCTCGGGCGAAATCACGTGCTGACGTAGCGGAAACGCCCCAATACACAGGAGTCCTGTCTTCCCCCAAAAACATATTTTTACCAGTAACTTGATAGCTACCTGTTTTATATAATGATGACTACCAAAACCATCGCCATTGCGCTCGTTTGGCTACCGTTTGCGGCCATTGCGCAGAAGCCAACCAACCTTACTACCGACCTTTTGGAACATACCGACCGGGTGTATGTGGGCGGACTGCCGTCGACAATCGGCCTCGCCGACACAGGCCTCGCCATAGAACCGTGGCAATGTGCGGCCATACGGAGTGCTTCACCGTGGCTGGGATGGGTGGTGAACGGCAGCGTTCCCAACACCGTGCAGACCGCTTACAGGGTGCTTGTGGCCACTAAAAGGGAACTGTTGGCCGAGGGCAAGGCCGACATGTGGGACAGCGGCGAGGTGAAAAGCGGCAACTCGTCGGGAGTGGTTTATGCAGGCAAGCCTCTGAAGGCGTCAACCGTCTATTACTGGGCGGTGCAGACGCGCGACAATCACGGCTCTTTGAGCGGCTATTCCGACCCGAAGGCATTCCGCACGGCGGCAGTTCTTGACGGCGAGACGGCACGCTATCCGCTCGAAAAGACCGAAAAACAACCCATGGGCATGAGTCGTCTGCAACCGCAAACCGTGCTCGCAGACTTCGGCTACGACGCTTTCGGACAACTGAAGCTGACCGTTTCCACGGAAAAAGCCGCCGACACGCTCACCATTCACCTTGGCGAACAGCTTGCCGACGGGAGGGTTAACCGTCGGCCGGAGGGCAGCCAGCGTTATGCTGTGTTCCGTTTGCCGCTCCTGCGAGGCACTCACACCTACTATGTAAAGCCGCGCAAGGACAAGCGGAACACAGCTTCACGGCAGAACGAGAGTGGGGTAGACCCCATACTCATGCCCGAATACATAGGCGAGGTGTTTCCCTTCCGCTATTGCGAGGTGCAGCTTGGCGGCGCGACTCTGGCTGACGGCGGCATGGTTCGTGCCGAGGTGCACTATCCGTTCGACCGGTTTGCTTCGTCTTTCTCCTCGTCAGACAGCGTGCTGAACGCCGTTTGGCAGCTGTGCAAGCGCACGGTTGAGGCCACCAGCTTCTGCGGCACGTATGTCGACGGCGACCGTGAGCGCATACCATACGAGGCCGATGCCATAATAAACCAGTTGAGCCACTATGCCGTTGACCGCGACTTTGCCATGGCAAGGCACAGCGTGAAGCACTTGATCTACAATCCGACGTGGCCTACCGAGTGGATTTTGCAGTCGGGCATAATGGCTTGGAACGACTACATGTACACCGGCGACACACGGCTGCTCGCTTCGGTGTATGAAGACCTCAAGGCCAAGACCCTCATGGCCTTGCGCGACGACAACGGACTGATAAGCACGCGCACGGGAAAAGCCACGCAGCAGGTGCTCGACGCCGTACACTTCAAGGGCAAGCGTCTGCGCGACATTGTGGACTGGCCGCAATCGGGAGCGGAAGGCATAGAGAAGGAGAATGGGGGAGAGACCGACGGCTTTGTGTTCACCGACTACAACACCGTGGTAAACGCCTACCATTGCGAGGCGTTGAGGCTGCTTTCGCTCGCCGCCGCCGCACTCGGCAAGCACGCGGAGGCTGACCTGTATGCAAAGGAGGCACGCAAGGCGACGGAGAGTGTCAACAGGTTGCTCGTGGACGGCAATACCCGACTGTATACCGACGGCATAGGCACCAGGAACAGTTCGCTCCACTCCAATATGTTCGCCCTTTGCTTCGGACTGGTGCCGCAGGACAACCGCCAGGCTGTGGTTGACTTCATAAAGAGCCGCAAGATGGCGTGCAGCGTGTATGGCTCGCAGTTTCTGCTCGACGCACTTTACGATGCAGGTGAGGCCGACTACGCCCTGTCGCTGCTCAATTCAACGGCGCGGCGCAGCTGGTACAACATGACAAGGATAGGTTCCACCATCACCACAGAGGCATGGGACAACGTGTATAAGCCCAACCAAGACTGGAACCACCCTTGGGGAGCGGCTCCGGCAAACGTGATTGTGCGCAAGCTGATGGGTGTGGAACCGCTTGAACCCGGCTTCTCGAAGATGCGGATAAAGCCGCAGCCGGGCAGTTTGCGGTCGGCTTCGCTCACCGTTCCCACGATAAAGGGAACGGTAAGCGTGACGTTTGACAATAGGGTGGGAGAGAACTTCACCCTCGATGTGGACATTCCGGCCAACACAACCGCCGAAGTGTGGTTGCCCAAGCTCGCCAAGCGAATATCCGTTGACGGCAAGATGCGTTCGGCAACAGCCGCCGGCGGGTTTGTGAAGACCACAATCGGCTCGGGCAAACACAGAATAGCCGTGGGCAAGGGTAAGTGAGACAGGTGGTGATGCACTCCCTCGGGAGCTGCCGGACTTATAGTCTCATACAGACTTATAGTCTTGCACAGGCTCAGAGTCTCACCTTTACTCCTCCCGTGACTGTGAAGCCGGGCATCTGATAGCCGTAGTTTATCTGATACTTGGCATCGGTGATGTTGTCGAAGTGGGCAAAGATGTCGAGGCAACTGACGGGCTTGTATGTAAGGCGAAGTCCTAACAAGGCGTAGTTCTGACGCTCCACGTTGTTGTTGACATACAGTCCGCCTACACCTTTAAGTTCTGCATCCACAGAAAGTTGCCGCAGGGCTTGCCAGCCGATGCCGAGGAAGTACTGGTTTTTCGGGGCTGCGGTGAGGGCTGAGAGCGATGTGTGCAGGTAGCTGTAGCTGGCTCTGAGCTGGAGCACGTCGAGCGGATGGCTTTGTGCGGAAACCTCTATGCCTTTGTTGATAAAGCTGCCCGTGTTCATGTTGCGTCTTGTTGTTCCTCCCTCGGAGTTAGGCACGGCAATAGTCTGAATCAGATTGCTGCCCTCAGAGAAATAGGCAATTGCGTCCATGGAGAGATAGCGTGAGAAGCGTTTGCCTATGCTTACCTCATAGTTCATCATGCTCTCCGGGTCAAGGTCGGGATTGGCCATCGCATAGAGATACATTTCCTTGAACGAAGGATTGCGGTAGCCCTTGGCGAGCGAAGCCTTAAGCGTCCAGTCGTTGCCCGGATGAACGGCAAAGCCCACCTGTGGCAACCAATGGCTTCCAAACCTGTCGCTGTTGGCCATTCTCAAACCTCCGTTAAGGGTAAGCGCGCCGTTGAGCAGAGATTGTTGCAGGGTGACGTAAGGCGAATACTCCGTGATGCTCTTGCGGGAGATGGTTTGCATCTGAGCTTGTCTGCTTCCGTCGCCATAAGCGTGGCCGCCCGACATGGGTATCTTTCCCGTGTAGGTGTTGAAGTCGAAGCCCACGGTAGCCGTTGCCGTCTTCCAGGGATTGAAGTTCTGGTAGGCGAGAATGCCGAAGCGGTCGTCAAGGCTGTGGAAGTGGTTGGGGTCGTCGATGTAATGGTTGCCGTAACTGTAGTATACGCGAACGGCTCCATTGGTGGCTGAGGTTTCCAAACCGTCGTAAGCGGCCCCGTTCCCATACTGATTGCTCAAGGTGAGGGAAGCCTCGCCACGAGTGACGTTCTGATGATAAATGTCGTTGGACTGCGCGTTCTCCAACTTTGCATAGATGGGGTCGTTGCCTATGAAATTCATGAGCGAGTAGTCGGCGTGCAAGCTCCAGTTTCTTGTCATGTCGTAGCCCACCTTGGCATAGAGGCTCGACTGCTTGAAGTCGAAATTGTCTTGCAGTCCGTCTGTGCGGTCGTAGCCCAAAGATACCAAGGACGAGAACTTGCCCTTGCGCACGGTATTGGTGATGGAGCTTTGCCAAGTGTTGTAGCTTCCGTATTGAGAGGAAAGCGTGGTGCGCACACCGTCTTGCCGCGGCTGTTTGGTGATGACGTTGATGACGCCGCCCATGGCATTGGAACCATAGAGCACGGAACCGGGACCGCGCAACACTTCTACATGGTCGACATACTCCGTCTCGTAGAAGTCGGCTACGGGATGGGAATACAATCCGGCGAACTGCGGCTGCCCGTCAACCATCATCAATATTGCATTGGTAGGCGAACCGCCCACTCCGCGTATCTTGATGCCGCCGCTTCCCCCATTGCTCACGCCAAAACCGAATATGTTTCTCTGTGAAACGAACAGACTTGGCACCTCGCCAGACAAGGCCGACAAGAGTTGGGTCTTGCCGGTTGCCTCGAGTTGGCGGCTGTTTACTATCGACACGGTGTAAGGCAGGAGGTTGCGGGATGTGGCCTGGTTGCTGCCGGTCACCACCACTTCGCCCAAACCGTGCACTCGGGTCGTGTCGGCAAGACCATGGGCAACGGGCTTTGCCGGAAGCAGGGGAAGAGCAGCCATTAGAGAGGCCGGTGCAAGCATCGCCAGTCCAAGAGTCATCATCTGATAGTTCTTCATTTGGTTATTTTACTTCTTTTACTGCAACTGTTCAGTCCACCACGGAGTGTGGCACCCGTAGTGAACAGAATGGTTACCATTTTTTACTTTATTATTACCAATTTGTATTTCTTGCTTCCAAGCCCAATCTTCTCGGCATAGTCGGTAATGTAGGTGCCGTGCTGCCGATTGATGCGCTGGATGAGCGGCTTCTCGTCGTCGCCGGGCTGACCCTTGTGGTTGAACACGAGGTCAAGACAGGCTTGGTCGAGTGCCACGGGGTCGGTACTGGCGAGGATGCCCATGTCCTTGAGCTTCGGGTCGGCAGGATGGCTGTCGCAGTCGCAATCCACGCTCATGTTGTTCATCACATTAATGTATATGATGTCCTTGCCATGACCAAAGTATTCGTGTACGCCCTGTGCCGCTGCCGCCATGCTCTCCAGAAAGTCATCCTGCTTGGGAAGGTTTTGCCAGGCCTTTGCCGCCTCGTCGGTAAATCCGGCAGAGTGGATGTAAGCCTTGCCTGCGGTGGAAGCCACGCCTATGCTCTGGTTTTTCAGCACTCCGCCGAAGCCGCCCATCGCATGACCCTTGAAGTGGGCCAGAATTACGAGGAAGTCGTAGTTGGCAAGGTGGTCGCCCACGATGTCATACTTCAGGTGCTTCTTGTCTTTCACGGGAATGCGCATCTGGCCGTATTCGTCCATCAGGTCGAAGGCGGCAATGGAGTCGAAACCGTGGGCATGGATGGTCTCCCAATGCTTGCCCTTGTCCTGCCGGCTTCCACCATAGGCGGTGCAACACTCCACGAGCGTTCCGTTTACCTCGTCCACGAGATTGCGTATCAGGGTCGGCTTCAGATAGTTGTTGCCACCCATTTCGCCCGAACTGATTTTTACCGCCACGCGACCGTGTGCCGGCACGCCAAGAGCCTTGTATATGCGAACCAAAGACTCGGGACTAATCTCTTTGGTCATGTAGACCACCGATTGGGCATGGAGCATCATCGTGCCCATCAAAGCCGCAACAAAAACCAATAGTTTCTTCATGTTTTCTTTCCTTTCGTTTGTAAAGTTGTATGCTGCAAAGTTACAATGAAACATCAAAAGAACTGTAGACGGATTACGGATATTGTAGTTTCCGGACAATACAGACTAAGCCTTTGGCTTATAACTTCAGTCCTTTCAGCCATTTCTCAACTGCGGCTTGGGTTTCAGCATGGTTGTTTTGGGCTGTGTGGCCGTATACGCCGAGTCCCTTCAGTACAGTTGCCCCCTTGCATGCTTCACGTATCTCGCTGCTGTTGGAGAGTCCGCTGCCTTCGTGGGTGCAGAAAGGAATGACCGTCTTGCCTGACCATCGGTGAGCCTCGATGAATGTGTATACAGCCATCGGGGCATCACCCCACCAGTTGGGATAGCCGAGGAATATAATGTCGTAGTCCTCTACCTTTGCGTCGCCCTTGTATGCAGGTCTGGCATTGGCGTTGCGCTCATTCTTTGCCACTTCCGTACATTCCGAATAGTCGGCTGGATATTCTTTGACGGGTTTTATGTGGAAAAGATTGGCATTTGTGGCGTCGGCAATCATCTGCGCCACGATTTGCGTGTTGCCGGTCTTTACGTTGCCTACACTATAGTTCTCTCCGGCACGTGAGAAGAAGGCAACCAAAACTTTCTTGTTGCTCATGTCTTTATCGTTGTTTTTGTGGTTTGTGCCTTGTGCGCATGAAGTGAGATGGAACATTGTGCAGAGCACCAATGCCATCGTGTATAAATGTATTCTCATTGTTGTTTGTTTCCGTCCTTTCTTGTTTCAATAACCGGTTTCAGGCGTTACAACTTGTTGTATTCGTCGTCGGAAACAGGTTCCAACCACTCGTTTGGCTCGGAACCAGGCTTGGAGTTCTCCACATTCACATGGGTGGCGACGTGTTGGAACCAACTGTCTTTTTGGGCACCGTGCCAATGTTTCACTCCCTCCGGAATGTCTATGACGTCGCCGGGATTGAGGGCGACGGCAGGCTTGCCCCATTCCTGATACCAACCCTTGCCCGATACGCAGATAAGGATTTGGCGTGCGCCGTGGTGGATGTGCCAGTTGTTGCGGCATCCAGGTTCGAAGGTGACGTTGGACATGGGGAGAACGGTATTCTCTCCTTCGTTCAGGTTCTTCGGGGCGATGGGAGCCAAATGGCTGTTGCCGATGAAGTATTTTGCATAGGCTGTGTTCGGGTTGCCCTTTGGCCAAGCTCCGGCTGTGGCGTCGGCAGCGTTGTCGCACAGGGAAAGTCCCTTGTCGCTGAGATATTTCATCAGCTCATCCACCTGCTCTTGTGTGTTGCCCATGCGCACGGCACCTGCCTGATGGGAGGCCAACTGGGGAGCTACGCCCTTGATGGAAGCCAAGGCGGCAACGGTGACAATCTCGCGGTCGCTGGCGGAGAGCTGGTCGCCGGCGAAGATGTCGCCGAAAAGGTGGGCTTTCAGGTAGTAGTCGTCCTGTGGACAGAAGTCATAGTTGAACGGTTTGCCGCTCAACTTGGTCTGTGTCTCTGTGCCTGTTTTGAGAGCCAACTCGGCATCGTCCCAAACTTTCGGACGCTTCCACGACTTTCCCTCATCGTCTTTCTTGCCTTCCGCCTTGCGTGCATCGAGCACTTTTCCCAATGTTCCCAAGGCGTTGAGAGAGCGGGGGAAGCCGGTGTAGGCATAGAGTTGGGAGAATGCCTCCTTGATTTCGTTGACGGTCACTCCGCCGTCGAGTGCTTCACCGATGGCCGGAGCCAAACGGTTGAGGTCGCCCTGTGCTTCGAGACTTGCCAAAGTGGCGAGGTGCAATTGGCGTTGAGTCAATTTGTTGTCGGCCATAGACTGGTTGAATGTTGTCATGATTGTTGCTAATATGATTAAAAGTTTCTTCATGTTGTTAAACGTTTAAGTTCCTGTCTCTGTGTAAAGTTCACGGTGCAAAAATACTGCGAAACACCCGAAAGGTTTGTATACGCTTTACGGATATAATGACACAAATTACGGTAAAGAGCATTACTCAACGCACAGTTGCAAATGGCAGATGGATACAAATAAAAGGCAAAGCAGGCTTGAATACGTCATGTGTTCAAGCCTGCTTTGCCTTTTTTTGTCGGTATCGCTTTGCGAAGTATAGAAACGCACGGTGGTGATTTGCAGAACCACCCTTTTGTCTCTACCTGCTGTTATTCTGTGGGCAAGTGGAAGCGGTATGAGCGTTCAAACACTTCCCTTACGGTGTTGATTTCAAGGAAGGTGGTGCCTCCGCCCGAACCGAAGCTACCGCTCAAGTGAGCCACTTTGTCTTCCATTTTCAGGTATCCCTTTTGTCTGAGCATGCGCAATGCGGCGAGGAACTGTTCCTTTGCGCCTATCTGTTCGTGCTGCGCCACGGCTATGACTCCGTAGCTCAGAGCAAGCCAACGCTGTGTCTTCTCCTTGTAGCAGATGGCGAGCACGGGATTTGGGCCGCGGAATGCAGCCAGATTGCGTGCCGTGTAGCCCGTCATACTGTCGGTTATGATGCCCTTTACGCCAAGTTTTTCGGTAGACTCGATGGCGCTGTGCGAGAGGAACTCGGCTATGTCGCAGCCTTCGCTCAGCGGAATGTCAAACTCGTTGCCCTCCATACGGTCCTTTTCCGCACGCTCTGCTATGGTGGCCATGGTTCTTACGGCCTCCACGGGATATTTTCCCGAAGCCGTCTCGCCGCTCAGCATGAGAGCGTCGGTGCGGTAGTATATGGCGTTTGCTATGTCTGTCACCTCGGCTCGTGTGGGTCTGGGGTTGTTGATCATCGTGTGGAGCATCTGCGTGGCCACAATCACCGGCTTCTTTGCCATTATGCACTTGTTTATGATGCTGCGCTGTATGCCGGGTATGCGCTCTATGGGCACCTCAATTCCGAGGTCTCCGCGGGCCACCATGATGCCGTATGAGGCTTCGATAATCTCGTCGATGTTGTCGACACCCTCCTGGTTTTCTATCTTCGATATTATCTTTATGTCGCTGCCGTGCTCGTCGAGAATGGCCTGTACGGCCTTTACGTCGGCTGCGCTGCGCACAAACGAGTGGGCTATGAAGTCTATGTCCTCCTCAATGGCCAGCAGAATGTTGCGCTTGTCCTTTTCGGTGATGGCCGGCAAATCGATGTGTACTCCCGGCACGTTCACACTCTTGTGCGAACCGAGCGTACCGTCGTTGGTGGCCTGGGCTATTACGGCGGGTCCATTGATGCCTATGACCTTCATGGCCAGTGCTCCGTCGTCGAAGAGTATGTCGTCGCCTATGTGTATGTCGTTGGCAAAGTTTTCGTAGGAGAGGTTTATAATGTCGTGTTCCGTGTCCATTTCAGGGCGGCCGAATATCTTCACCACATCGCCGGTCTTGTAGTCAATGGGCGCATCGCAACCTGTGGTTCTAACTTCAGGTCCTTTCGTGTCGATGAGTATACCGATATGGTGCGACACCTTGCGCGTATTCCTTATAATCTCCTTTATTCCCTCCGGTGTGGCGTGGGCGGTGTTCATTCGCACAATGTTCATTCCCGCGTCGAAGAGCTGGCGGATGAACTCTGTGCTGCACTGTCTGTCGCTGATGGATGCTACAATCTTTGTCTGTTTCATAAGAGGTTTGTGTTCCGTTGTGTATTATTCTTTGTGCGTAGTCTGTGCAAAGGTACACCTTTTCCGCCATACTGCAAAGAAAGGAAAATCCAAAACCACTCCCTGTGCAGTTCTGCCCACTCCAGGAACGTCGCTGTCCACGAGGGTGCGGGAGGAAATGTACACCTTTTCCCGCTCGCTGTACCGCTTCTTGTAGAATGACATAAGTTGACCCGTTTTTAGGCCATTGAATATGTTAATTTGTCAAGTTGCCGACTTGTGCTTGTCATGTCGCCGACTTGTGTCTGACGGTACGGAATGTCGAAAATGTTGTCTTGTCCTGTGTATTTGCATCATCTGAATTCTTAAATCCGAAACTTGAGTCGTTTCTGCTTCATCTCCTCGTAAATGTCGCCTGTTTTTCTTACTTTTGTATGCGTAAAACCTGTGCCAAGGCTCTGCTCATCGTCGGTAAAACGGAGGAGGGAAACATGACGGCACAGGCAAACACCCTATAAGACCAGAATGACTATGGACGACAAACAGCGCATTGAGCAGCTTCGGCGCGAATTGCATGAACATAACTACAGGTATTATGTGCTCAACCAGCCGACCATTGGCGACATGGAGTTCGACATGATGATGCACGAACTGCAAAGTCTGGAGGCTGCACACCCGGAACTGGCCGACCCCAACTCTCCCACGCAACGTGTGGGCAGCGACTTGGGCGGTGAGTTTCAGCAAGTGACCCACAAATATCCCATGCTGTCGCTCTCCAATACATATAATGAACAGGACGTGGCCGAATGGTATGACAGCGTCAAGCGAGGACTGAACGGAGAGGAGTTTGAAGTGTGCTGCGAACTGAAATACGACGGCCTTTCGATAAGCCTTACCTACGTGGACGGAAAGCTGACAAGGGGCGTTACCCGTGGTGACGGCGTACACGGCGATGACGTAACGGCCAATGTGCGAACCATACGCAGCATACCGCTAGTGCTTCCCGGCACGGGCTATCCGCACGAGTTTGAGATACGCGGTGAGATACTCATGCCCTGGAAGGTTTTTGAACGGCTCAACGCCGAGCGCGAGGCTGCGGAAGAACCTCTGTTTGCCAATCCGCGCAACGCTGCCAGCGGCACTTTGAAGAGCCGAAGCTCCGCTCTGGTGGCCGAACGGGGTCTCGATGCCTACCTGTATTACCTGTTGGGCAACGAATTGCCTTGCACCGGGCACTATGAAAACCTTGAAACGGCACGGCAATGGGGTTTCAAAATAAGCGAAGGCATGGCCAAGGCCAGGACTTTGCAGGACATATACGACTATATCTCCCGTTGGGACACGGAGCGAAAGAACCTTCCCGTGGCCACAGACGGCATAGTGCTGAAGGTGAACGACCTGCGGCAACAGCGAACACTTGGCTATACTGCCAAAAGTCCGCGCTGGGCGATTGCCTACAAGTTCAAGGCCGAGCGTGAACGCACGCGTCTAGAGAAGGTAACGTTTCAGGTGGGGCGCACGGGTGCCGTTACCCCAGTGGCGAACATGGAGCCTGTGCAGCTGGCCGGTACGGTCGTGAAGCGAGCAACACTCAACAACGAGGATTTCATACGCAGTTTCGACCTCCATGAGGGTGACTATGTATATGTGGAAAAGGGTGGCGAGATAATACCGAAAATTGTCGGCGTGGACGTGAGCGGCCGTTTGCCTGGAGCAAAACCTGTTCAGTTCATAACGCACTGTCCTGAGTGCGGTTCTGAGCTGGTGCGCTACGAAGGTGAGGCCGCTCACTATTGCCCTAACGACACGGGTTGCCCGCCGCAGATAAAGGGACGGATAGAGCATTTCATATCGCGCAAGGCAATGAACATAGACAGCATCGGCCCGGAAACCGTTGACGAATACTACCGTAGAGGACTGATACACAACGTAGCTGACCTGTATGACATAACTGTGCAGCAGATTAACGGCGACGGAAGCCGCGAACGTTCGGCACGAAAGATAGTGCAGGGCATTGCAGACTCGCGTAGTGTGCCGTTTGAACGTGTGGTGTTTGCTCTCGGAATACGTTTCGTTGGCGAGACTTCGGCCAAGCTCCTCGCACGACATTTCAAGTCTATGGATGCCTTGGCCAGTGCCAATCTGCAGGACTTGATGGCAGTTGACGGAGTAGGGGAGGTGATTGCCCGAAGCGTGATGACCTATTTCCATGACACGGCCAACCTTGAAACGGTGGCGCGGCTGCGCAGTTACGGTTTGCAGATGCAACTGTCAGAGGAGCAGATGCAGGAGGCAGGCGACAAGCTAAAAGGGAAATCAATCGTTATCAGCGGCGTTTTCCAGAAGCACAGCCGCGACGAATACAAAGAAATGATAGAGCGCAACGGCGGCAAGAACGTGGGAAGCATAAGCTCAAAGACCTCGTTCATACTGGCTGGCGACAACATGGGACCAGCCAAGTTGCAGAAAGCGGAGAAGCTCGGCGTACAGATAGTTGACGAAGACACGTTTCTCGCAATGTTGGAGTGAGGCTTACTCATAAGGCATAAATGAACCGGAACCTGGCTTAAACACTCTTGTACATGGTGGAAACGCTCTTGGACATTGTGGAAACACAAGCAGAACACGACATAGACACAAACAAAAAAAGATTATGAACATTGTAGTGACGGACGAAATAGAGCACGTTTGCCCTGATTTTGTCGGCGCGGCTGTAGAGGCAAGCGTCAGTAACACGGAGTACAACGAACCGTTGTGGCAGGAGATAAACGCCCTTGGCGAGGAGTATCGCCGCACGCTGTCTACGGAAACTCTGAAACTCATGCCTGGCATAGCGGCCACGCGCACAGTGTATAAACGCTGCGGAAAGGATCCAAGCCGCTACCGTCCGTCAGCAGAGGCGTTGATTAGGCGTATGCTTCAAGGCAAGGACCTCTACAGGATTGACACACTGGTAGACCTGATAAACCTTGCGAGCATCAAGTTCGGCTACAGTATAGGCGGCTTTGATGCCGACAAATTCGTAGGAAACACCATTTCGCTCGGTGTGGGAAAAGAGGGTGAGCCTTACGAAGGCATCGGGCGCGGAATGATAAACATCGCCGGACTTCCTGTCTATCGCGATTCGCAAGGCGGAGTAGGTACTCCCACAAGTGACAACGAGCGCACCAAGGTTGGATTGGGCACAACCCGCACATTGATACTCGTTAACGGCTATGACGGAAACCGTGACAACGTGATGGCGTGTGCTGTGTTCATACAAGAATTGCTGCGCAGATATGCTAATAGTGATGGCGGCAGGGTGTCGTCGTTCTAAACACTAAACAGACAAGCGCATAAAGACACGGAGAGGTGTGTCTTTGTGTGCTTGCTCCTATTTCCTATATACAATATTTTCTTGCGGCTTCTCTCTATCTGTTCTTGTACTTTTCTTTATTATTGCTGTCCGGTAAAACACAAAAAGAGCATAATTATCCTGCCCGAAGCCTTGTATAATGGGACTTCGGAGGGTGTGTCAAAATGCCCTTATAAATAAAAAAATCACAAAGCCCTGACTTTCCCAAGCCAGGGCTTTGCTATGTCCAAAAGT